>CAYIRZ010000037.1:0-14099 GCA_964365845.1 uncultured Streptomycetaceae bacterium | reverse complement strand
AGCCATCCCGTTTTGGCCGCAACGCATCGCGCGGATATTATTGAGACAGGCTCTACGCAGCCTGCCGGACTTGGCTCCACTCACCGGAACGCGTAGCGTTAACGGATTAGGAGTTTGTCGGAGCTAAGTCCGACAAAATCCTAGCCTAAGGTTTTGCCGCGTCCTGCCGTTAATACCAATCACTAGCAGCCTGTCGGACTTGGCCCCTGTTCACCGGAACGGGTAGTGTTAACGGATCGCCGTTGATCAACGCTTCGGCGACAGGCTGCTTACCCATACGGAAAACGAATCGAGGTTTCTTTTGCAGCGCGCACCCGTTCAGGAGGCTAAAGAAGCTCTTTCCCCGATTGAGATCGCCCGCGAAGCGCTCCGGCGGCTTGCCTCGCGCCGCGTCGCCCCCACCCCTGACAACTATCGCCAGCTCTATCACGAGATTGCCGGATACGCTCCGGAAACCGTGGAAACAGATGCCGAACGGCAAACGCTGCATCCCGCTGCGCCTGTCCCATGGGGCAATCTGGTCAAGGATCTCATCAAGCATTGGGAAAGCCGGCACGGCCGGTTTACGATCGCCAAAAAGCGCGAAGGACTGGAACGCGTTCTCAAAAAATTCTCCTCGGACCCGGCGCTGCTGGGCGTCAAGCTGCAGGCACTGATCGAATCGTGGACCGAACCCTCCTCAGCGGAAAACAAGCCTGCCGAACTGACAGACGCGCCCGCGGCACCGGCGGCTGCCAACGACAATACTCCCGGCGCCGCGGTTCCCGGCCTTGCGCCCAGCGGCTCCGCGACTCCGGAGGCGGGCCCGGACTCGCCGACGGCCCGGCTGCGTCAGATCATAGGGCAGATTCTGGAAACCACGGCAAGCGCGCACCTGCGCCAGCGCCCCGATCTTGCCGAAGAGGCGAAAGCGCTGGCCCGGCAGGCGCGCATCGCGGATGACGGCGACGGCACGGCGCAATTCACCGCCACGCTCAAGGCGTTCCTGCTCAAACTCGAACGCGGCGCGGAGCAGGCCCCGCCCCTGCAAAAGGGATTGGTGCGACTGCTGCAACTGCTGGTCAAAAGCATGCGCGATCTGACAATCGATGATCCGTGGCTCGACGGGCAGATCGATACCGTGGAAAAGCTCATTGCCAGTCCATTGGATGCCCGGCTGATTGAGAATACCGAACGCAGCCTGAAGGACCTGGTGCTCAAACAGGGGGTGCTCAGGCACGGCCTGGTCGAAGTCAAGAACACCCTGAAAAACATGGCGTCGCGTTTCGTCGACCGCCTCGGGGAACTGTCCGCGAGCACCGGGGATTACTACGAAAAAATCTCGGGTTATGCGGAGCAAATCAGCCGCACCGAGGACATCACCGAGTTAAATTACCTGCTCAACGAAGTGATGCGGGAAACCCGGCTGATCCAGACCAGCGCCAAATCGTCGCACGATGAGCTGATCACCGCCCGCAGGGAAGTGGAAGCGGCCCAGGCCAAGACCCGGCAACTCGAAAGCGATCTGGTGCATGTCGGCGAAAAAGTACGGGAAGATCAACTGACCGGAGCGCTCAACCGGCGGGGCCTCGATGATGGTTTTGAGCGCGCGGCGGCGCGCGCGGACCGGCATGGCTTCCCGTTGTGCCTTGCCCTGCTCGATGTCGACAATTTCAAGCAACTCAACGATACATACGGCCACCAGGCGGGAGACGACGCCCTGGTGTATCTGACGCAGACCATCAAGGACACGGTGCGCCCGGATGATGTCGTGGTACGCTATGGCGGCGAGGAATTCCTCATTCTGCTTCCCGATACCGGCCTGGATGAAGCCATCGCCGTGGTCATCCGGCTTCAGCGCGCCCTGACCCGGGAGCTTTTCCTTCATAATAACGAGCGAATGCTGATCACCTTCAGCGCCGGCGTCGCGCAGCGCGTCGCGGGGGAAAGCAAGGAAACCCTCATCGGGCGCGCCGACAAGGCTTTATACCGCGCCAAGGAAGCCGGCAAGAACCGGGTGATCGCGGCTAGGAGTTTGTCGGACTTAGCCCCGACAAACTCCTAATATGAAAATATTAAATGTTTCTTTATTAAGCAGCCTGGCGTCGCAGCGTCGATCAACAGCGATTCGTTAACGCTACGCGTCCCGGTGAAGAGGGCCAAGTCCGGCAGGCTGCTGGCCCATTTTCGGAATTGCGGGCATTTTTGCCGTTTATTCGAGCCGTGACAATACTTGGAAACTTGCTACCTTAACCCCCCAATAGATACGCCGCGCAAAACCGGCACTTTTCCAAAGGGGCGGATAATGCATGTCAGAGAAAAACCCGCATTAAGGCTTGTGAAATCATCGCCTCGGCATGGCGCGTCGGCCGCGGGCACGTCGCGCGTCTCGTCCACACCCAAGGCCAGCGCCTATTACCAGCGCATAGAAACCTACGCCCGCAAGATCCGCCGCAGCGATGACATCAATATAATCATCAGTATCCTGGACGAAGCGCTGCGGGAAACCAGCGCCCTGCACCACAACGACAGCGTCCGGCTCGCACACGAGGAAGTGGAACTGGCGGAAAACCGGATCGAAGCGCTGAAACAGGAAATGGAAGTGCTGCGCGGGCTGATCCATATCGATCACCTGACCGGCGCCTTGAACCGCAGTGGCCTGGACCAGGCTTTCATACGCGAAGTGGCCTACGCCGACCGGCATAACACATCGCTGTGCGTGGCGCTGATCGATATCGATAACTTCAAGACCTTCAACGACAGTCATGGCCACCAGGCGGGCGATGCCGTGCTGGCGCATCTGGCGCAGGTGATGAGGAAATCGCTCCGTCCGAGCGATGCCGTCGTGCGTTACGGTGGCGAGGAATTCCTGATCTTGTTGCCCTACTCGGATCTGGAACAGTCGGAAAAGGCTTTGTTGCGACTGCGGGACACGCTGGCAAGGCAGCCGTTCTCGCACAACGACAAAACCCTTGTCGTTACCTTCAGCGCGGGCGTAACCGTCCGCAAGCCGGGTGAAACCCAAAGCTCGGTGATTGCACGTGCCGACCAGGCCTTGTATGAAGCGAAGCGCGCCGGTAAACACCGGGTAGTGGTATTCGACTAGGAGTTTGTCGGACTCAAGTCCGACAAACTCCTAAAATGAAAAGCGCCAAAGAACGGGGTGAAAAGAACGCCCTGCAAGCGACATTTGTTCCGGCTGACATGGCGTTGCGACACGCAAAGCTTCTTTCTTAAGCAGCCTGTCGCCGAAGCGTCGATCAATGGCGATCTGCTAACACCACCCGTTCCGGTGAATGGGGGCCAAGTCCGACAGGCTGCTAGCGTTACACGTTACATAGACAAAGACAACAAGATGAGAGATATAAGTGGAAAAACGCCATCTCGATGAACTCCAGCTCCAGGGCTACACCACCTGTAAAGCGCTGTTTGATGACAAAACCATTGCACAGCTAAGAGACCACCTGCTGCAATACTCTCCCGCGAAAACAGACGCTCATGAGTTTATTTACAACCTGCAGAACAAGGATATTTTTTTTTACACCACCATCATCCGGCAGCCATTGCTTCGCAACATCCTGCTCCAGTGCCTGAATGACAGATGGTACAAACAAATTCCCCAGGACAAAGCCAATTTTATTTTGCGCGGGCTGGTTGGCCGCAGCAGCGGCAAAGAGGCTTTGTCCCTCCATATTGATTCCTTCGTTCCCGCCACCGGGCCATACATCTGGAACATGGTTGTTTCGATTGCCCTGGGAAATTCCGGGCGTGATAACGGCTGCACACTAGTGGTCCCCGGCTCTCACCGTATTGGTGAATACGCAACCCAAGACTGGCTGAAACATGTGCACGACATTGAACTGGACCCCGGTGACGTATTTATATTTGACTCCAGAGTCTGGCATGGCGCCGGCGCAAACAAGAGTGATACGACCCGGTGGGTTATCAACGCCACTTTTTCCCGATGGTGGATCAAGCAGAGTTTTGATATAGCGGGCAGCATTCCAAGGGGGTTCCTCGCGGAATTGACCGAAGAAGAAATGGAGATTCTGGGCTTTTGCAACAATCCTCCCGTGGACGAGAACGACAGGATCGATATCAAGGGCGGATATGATTTACTGCCCACCAGAATTCAAACCATTCCCCAGAAAGAATTCCAATGACAAACCTAAGAGACCAGACCTATGTGGACGGCGATCTGGAAACCAGCAAATTTGCCGATCGTCGACCTGACTACTACGCGGGGCTCGAGAGAATCCTCGGTCTCGGCTACACCCCGGATGAGCTAATCCATCACTATCCATGCTTTACCGGCCACCTGACCTTGTCGCGCTTCCTCTCCTTGTATGAGTGCTACAAGAGAACTCTTGGCATCGCTGGCCACATTGCGGATGTTGGGGTTTATAAAGGTGCAAGCATGTTGTTTTTTGCAAAGCTGGTGCAGATACATGAAGCGGTTACGCTGACACAGGTGCACGGCTTTGACTGGTTTCAGGGCAATGCTCCGTCGGCACGGGATGATCCAAAAGTGCTCAAGCAGAGCAGCACGGAATCGTATGAGCGCGTCAAGAGCCTGGTTGAGGCACAGTCACTGCAACATATTGTTCGTCTCCACAAAATGGATCTGACAAAAGAGCTCGATGCGTTTTTTGTGCGCTACCCACACCTGCAGTTCAAGTTGATATTCCTGGATACCGGAACCTACGATGTCGTCAAGGCAAGCCTGTCACGACTTTGGGACCGATTGACGAAGGGCGGGATACTGATACTGGATCAGTATAATTTTGAGATCGCGCCAGGCGAAACAAGAGCGGTACGTGAGTTCTTTGAGGACAAGGAACAGGTCATCCACACTTTTCCCTCAGGCTGGATGCCCACCGCCTATATTGTGAAATAACATGCGCTGTCTGACCGAACAGACAGTTTCTACGGCGAGTGTGTCGGCGTGATCATTTCGCGCGCATCTCAATCAAGGAATCGTCATGGCGAGGCAATCAGCAGGCAGTAAGTTTGCCAAGTCAAGTCAGCTTCATCCCTCGCTCATCGCGGCGGCGAATGCCTACAACGCCAAAGACATGCCGAAGGCGAAGACCTTCGCCGAAAAGGCATTCAAAGCCGACAAGTCGAGCTGGCAGGCAGCAAAAATTGCCGGCATGGCGGCCCGCCGCCTCGGCGATATTCCTGTTGCGCTGCAAATGCTGGAGCGCGCTTTGCGGCTACAGGAAGACAGCGAAACCAGGTATGAATTGGCTTCAACATTGAAGCGGCTCGGCCGTATCGAGGAATCCCTGCCCCATTACGAGCACCTGCTGCATGCGCAGCCCAATCATGCGGACGGGTTGAATGAACTGGGCTCGATCTACTTGAGCAATCGCATGCTGGCCGAAGCCGAGCAGTGCTTCCGGCGCGCCATCGCGATATCGCCGCAAACTGCGCTATTCCACGCCAATCTTGCCAAGGCGGTTTTTCGCTCGGGCAAGCTCCCCGAAGCCGTGGCCGAGATAAAGACGTGTTTGCGCCTCGACGCCGGCAATCCGGAATGGCACACCATGCTGGCCAAGGCCTTGACCTTGCAGTTCCAGGAGGGGCAGTCCATCCCGCATCTCGAGGAAGCGCTCAGGCTGAATCCGCGTCACGAGCCCGCGCTTGTCCTGCTGGCGGCGATCGAGTCGAACTTCGACATGGATGCCGCGATGGCCCGCTATCGGCTGGCCCACGAGATTTCCGGCCGCCCGATCTACCCCGTGCTGATGGCGACCCTGTTGCCGCCGGTCATGGGAACGCGGGACGAAATCCTTGCTTCCCGCGGGCGAGTCGATGAAGCCGTCGATCGCCTGCTGAACGATACCGCGCTAAGGCTCACGCTCAACGACCTTGAGAACATGCCGGATACGCATTTTTATTTTGCTTTCCACGGCTTGTGCGACCGTGACATTTTGTCGAAGATTTCGCGCATGTATCGCAAGCTTTGCCCTGACCTTGACTGGGTGGCGCCGCACGTCATGGAGAAACGCCCTGCCGGGAAACCTCTGAGGATAGGTTTTGTTTCCATGTTTTTCTTCAAGCATTCGATCGGGATCGCTTTTAGCGATCTTCTCCTGAAGCTGGCGCAGCGGGACGACATCGAGGTCAATCTTATCGCTCTGGGCCACATGCAATCGATGTCTGCCGAACATCAGGTCCTCGTATCCGGCTGCGACCACTACCTTCCCATAATGGGAGATTCCCTGGCCGATGCACGAGACCTCATTGCTGCCCGCCAGCTCGATGTGCTGATTTATCCGGATATCGGTATGAGTCCATTCAGCAAATTTCTCGCGCATTTCAGGCTCGCGCAAATTCAGTGCGTCATGGGCGGGCACCCGGATACGACGGGCGTCGATACACTGGACTACTTCCTGACGTGGGATCGGCTCGAGCTGCCGGAAGCGGATGAACATTACAGCGAACGGCTGGTGCGGCTCAAGCATGCCGGATCGGTATTCTGGGAACAGCCCGTGCCTGACGTTTCCTTTTCCAAATCGGACCTGGGCATCCCGGAATGCGGACGCAGCTACCTGTGTCCGATGAAGATGCAGAAAATGCACCCCGATTTCGATGTCGCGATCAGGCGGATTCTTGAAAAGGATCCTGAAGCCCGGGTTCTTCTGGTTCAGGACGAAACTTTTGATGGCAGGAATGAGCGGTTCCGCGCTCGTGTTGCGCTCACGGTACCCGAGGCGCTGATGCCGCGCGTGATTTTCCTGCCATGGATTAGAGGCATAGCCCGATTTTTCTCTACCTGCGCCATGGTTGATGTCGTATTGGATTCCTTCCCGTTTGGCGCGGGGACGACATCACTCTTGCTATCGCAGGCGGGGATTCCGATAGTAACGCTGCCGGGACGCTTTTGCCGGGGGCGGGTCGTGGCCGGCCTCTACCAATTGCTTGGCGTCGAGGATACGATTGCATCAGATGTGGAAAACTATTGCGATCTGGCCGTTGCGCTGGCCGCTGATCCCGATAAAAGAAGGTCGATAGGCGCGCGCATGCGGCAGGCCTACTTGGGTATCGCCGGGCGAACCGACGCCGCCGATGAGCTGGCGCAAGTCATCACCAGCCTGGCCCATGGAGTTGATACAGCGTGAAACTTGCCGCGATGCAACCCTACTTCCTGCCGTACTTGGGTTATTGGCAACTGCTGGCCGCCGTTGATCGTTTCGTGGTTCTGGACGATGTGGCTTTCATCCAGCGGGGATGGGTCAATCGTAACCGGATCCTGGTCAATGGAGAATCCCATCTGTTTACGCTGCCGCTGCGTGCCGCCTCCCAGAACCGGCGCATCAACGAACTTGAATTGGCGGTGGATGCATCGTGGCTCAAGCGGTTTCGTTCCACCTTGCGGCAAAGCTACCAGCGAGCGCCGTATTTCGAGGAAACCTCGGCCTTGCTTGACCCCATTTTGAACCAGTGCAGCGGCTTGCTGCTGCCTTTGCTGCTGGACAGCATCCATGCCGTGGCCAGGCATCTCGAGATCGGAACGTCGCTCGTACTGGCTTCGGCTCTCGACCCTGATCACCGCGATCACGGGCAGGAGCGCATCCTGGATTTGTGCCGTCTGGAAAACGCGACCGATTACTACAACCTGCCGGGCGGCAAGGCGCTGTATGACAGTGAGGCATTTCAGCGCGCCGGCATACTCCTGAGATTCGTCGAGCCGGAGCAAACTCGCTACCCCCAGTCATCCGGGCAATGGACGCCCTGGCTTTCCATCATCGATGTGATGATGCATCTGGGTCGCGTCGGAACACGCCGGATATTGCTGCGCCATCGAATCACCGAAACAGAGCAGGTTTGTCATCAATGATGCCCCCCCTGCACTCTCCGGCAACGCTGATATTCCCCGCGGTGAATCAACTCGCCCTCGATTATTGCTGGGCAGCCAAAGCACGGGGAGAACGCACTGTCGCCGCGGCCTCGGTCAGCGGCGATGCAATGGGCATGGACAGCGGCGAGGTGCATCGGCTGCCCATGGTTTACGAGGCGGATTTCCAAGCCGTCTTTCTTGACTTGGTGGCTGACAATTCAATCGACCGGATTTTTTGCCCGGTGGCCAGTGTTCATGGCTTCATGCGGCGGTTTATCGCCACGCAGGGGCTCGATATCGAAGTCATCGGCGCCTCGCCTATTCGCCAGCAGGTGGAAGAGCATTACCGGCTTATGGCGCGAGCCAACAGGCTGCTGCCCCTGGTGGCCTCTTGCGCCGACGGCGCCGCGGCGTTTTCCGCGGGGGATGTGGCGGGCGTGCTGCGACAGGCTTCCCTGATCTATGGTGAATCGAATGACGAGAAGCTGGCCGCCATGATGGGCGCTATCGCCAGTGCGCCACGCGCGGATGTGGTGGAAATTGGTTCTCTTATGGGGAGAACGGCCTTTGTCCTCCTGTATCTCGCCCGCCGTTTCGACATTGGGCCGCTGCTCACCGTTGATCCCTGGATGTCGGGCCATGCCGTGCAAAAAGATGCGCCAGAGTCATTACAGGGGCTGGTCGACGAGTGGGACTACGAAGCCCTGAGTGAGGGATTTTTCGTCAACCTGGCGCCTTTCAGGGAGGCAGACCATGCGCATCTCAGGATGCCCTCGGAGCAGGCTTTTGCGGTTTACACCAAAGGCGGGCCGATGCTGTCTCCGGATGCGGCAAGGGTGCATTATTCGGGCAGGATCGCAGTCCTCCACGTTGACGGCAACCACGATTACGATGCCGTCAGAAATGACTGCGATCTGTGGTTGGACAGACTGGCGCCGGGTGCATGGCTGATTCTCGACGATTACGTCTGGGCCCATGGCGACGGGCCGCATCGGGTCGGCGACGAGGTAATCGATGGTTATCGCAAGCGAATCGAGCGCGCCTTTGTGTGCGGGACGGCATTGTTCCTCAAGCTGCACGGTTGAATCGGTAAAGGAGTGACAAGATGAGGTTGTCGGAAACCAAGTTTTACGTCTGCCCGAAATGCGGCAAGGCAATGCAGTTGCGCGCCCAGAAGGAAGATAGCGGCCAGGTCCTGAACGGCACCCTGGTTTGCGGCTGCGGGGAGACTTTCCCCATCGTTGACGGCATTCCCGACCTGACTTATCCATCGGAACTGGCGGCAAGCGATCTGGAGGCCAAGCAGTGGTACGACGACAATGCCGATAGTTACGACGAAAATCTGCATTTGACCTTCGAGACGTTTCGGGAGAACGAGGATGCGGTCAGAAGCCGATTGGTGCAACGACTCGGACTGAAGCACGATAGCTGCGTCCTCGAGCTGGGCGCGGGGTCCGGGCGAGATTCGGTGTTCATTGCCGAGCAACTCGGAGCGAATGGACGGCTTTATATGCAGGATCTTTCTCTTGCTATCCTGCGCAAGAGTTTTCCGAAGCTGGCGGGCAAACGGGTATGCACCGAGTTCCATGTCGGCAACGCCTGTCATTTGCCGTTTCCAGACAAGGTGTTCGATGCGGTATTCCACTTTGGCGGCCTCAACACGTTTTCGGATATTCGCGGATTTTTTTCCGAGATAAATCGGGTCGCAAAGGTCGGGGCGAAGATTGTGGTGGGCGACGAGAACATGCCGGTCTGGCTGCGAGACACCGAATTCGGCAAAGTCCTGATGAACTCCAATCCGCTCTATCGCTATGAGTTGCCGCTGCAACACTTGCCCGTTTCCTGCCGCGAGGTGAAGATTGAGTGGATTCTGGGCGGCGTCTTTTATGTCATCGAGTATTCGGTTGGCGAGGGCGAACCGTTTGCGGATTTGGATTTTGAGATTCCCGGGGTCCGCGGCGGCACCCATCGGACCCGCTACTACGGCAATCTGGAAGGGGTGACGCCGGAAGCCAGGAAGCTGGCCGGCAAGGCCGGCGCGAAGACGGGCAAGAGCCTGCATCGCTGGCTCGATGATGTGGTGCGAGACGCGGCCGCGCGTGACCTGAAGTCCGAGTGAGGGGAAGAGCATGAGCGGCAAACCGGAAATTGATGAAGACACGCGAGCTCGCTACGAGCAGTACGAGGCAGCGCATTGGGCGGAGTTGGCGCGCTGTACCACCCTCGCGCAGTTGGAACTCAAGGACCTGATGACGAATGCCCCGGCCTTCATACGCCGGCGGGAGCTGGCGCGGCTCATCGCCCACTACGAGCTATTCAAGCTCATAGCCGATATGCCCGGTTCCATTGTCGAATTGGGTGTTTATCTTGGCTCCGGCTTCTTTACCTGGAGCAAACTGATGGAAACATTCAATCCGGGGGATCGGGGCAGAAAGGTTTATGGCTTCGAGGGCTTTGGCGGATATGAGCGCTTCTCGGAACAAGACGGCGAATGTCGTCCCTGGGTCGACCGGTTGATTGGATCGATGAAGCCGATGGAGGACTATCTTCAGGGGATGGTGGAGATCCATAACAACGACAATTTCCTGCGAGGCGTGGAGCGATGCAAGCTGATCAAGGGAGATATCTGCGCCACGGTTGAGGAATTCGCGAAAAATGCCTTGGGCACCCGCCTAAGCCTGCTCTATTTCGACGTCAATCTGTATGAGCCCACCCTGGCGGGCTTGAGGCATCTTTATCCACTCGTTCTGCCGGGAGGGGTAGTCGCCTTCAATGCCTACGGCTCGCCGCCATGGGTTGGAGAGGGGAAAGCGATAGAGGAGTTTTTCACTGAAACCGGACTGGCGGTACCGAAGATGCGCAAGTTTCCTTTTTCCATCTACCCGAATGCCTACTTCATCAAGGAATAACTGGCGCAAGCTGGGCTTGCTTTTTCAGCCCGAGAAACGTCTCCCCTGGATGCAGGAATACGCCCAGGTGCCCACGACTTTGGTGCTGGATAGCCGTCTTCGCGTCTACTTCAGTTGCAGACCGCAACGGGGACCGGACGGCGCCTACTTAAGCTATTCCGGTTATGTCGATCTTGATCGGGACGATCCCCGGCGAGTATTGGCGGTTTCACCAGTACCCATTCTAGGATTGGGAGAAGCGGGCACCTTCGACCAGTTCGGCGTGATGGCAGGCACTGTGCTATCGGTCGGGGATGAGGTGTGGTTGTACTACTGCGGCTGGACGCGATGCGCGGCCGTTCCATACAACTGGGCCATCGGCCTGGCGGTCAGCCGTGACGGCGGCAAGACTTTCGCGCGTATGGGCAGGGGCCCGGTGATCGGACCTTCCTTGTCCGAGCCTTACCTGCAGGCCTGTCCGATTGTCTGGCGCCGCGAGGAAAACGACTGGCACATGTGGTATCTGTCGGGGCTGGATTGGCTGGATACCGGAGGCAAGCAAGAGTCCGTCTATGTGATCATGCATGCGACTTCGAAAGACGGTGTGATCTGGAACCGTGAAGGCAGGCAGATCATTCCATCGAGCGTTGAATTCGAATGCCAGACCAGCGCCACCGTGTTCGAATCGGATGGGCGGTTTCACATGTTGTTCTCTTACCGCCATGGGCTGGATTTTCGCAATCCGGAGCGCGGCTATCGAATAGGCCATGCCTGGTCTGATGATTTGCGGGTCTGGCATCGGCAGGACGGGTATGACGGCCTTGAGGTTTCCGGCAGCGGGTGGGACTCGGAGATGGTTTGTTATCCCCATGTTTTTGAACTGGATGGCCGAAAATTGATGCTCTATTGCGGCAACCATTTCGGCAAAGATGGATTCGGCTGGGCCGAGTTGGCCGGGTAGTTCCGCGGGGAATGGCAAATATCGTGAAAAAACTGGTCGTCTTCGGTGCCGGAAAAATCGCCGACGTGCTCTCCGATTACTTCCAGCGCGACAGCGATTACAAGATCGTGGCTTATACCTGCGAGGCGGACTACGTCGGCGCCGGGGAGCATGGCGGCTTGCCCCTGATTCCCTTCGATCAGGTGGACAAGCAGTTTTCACCCAAGACGCATGAGCTGCACATCGCCGTCGGCTATCATCAGCTCAATCGCCATCGGGAGCGCCTGTTCGATGAAGCCAGGAAGAAGGGTTATCGGCTCGCCAGCTTTGTCAGTTCACGCTCCTGGCCAGGGAAGGATGCCGCTGTCGGCGAGAACTGCTTTGTGGCCGATGGCGTTTCCATTGAACCCGGTGCGCAAATAGGCAATAACGTTTCGCTGTGGAGCAATGTCGTGGTTGGGCATCATGCCCGAATTCAAGACCACTGCTGGCTTGCCGCGGGGACGGTGATCGGCGGCGGCGCGGTGGTGGGGCATCGCTGCTTTCTGGCGCTTAACGTGACGGTCGGCAATGAGGTCACGATCGGCGCTGACAGCTTTCTTGGCGCACGTACATTGCTGACGAAGTCCATCGCGAGCAAGAGCGTCGTGATAGAACGGGATACGGAATTGTTCCGGCTCGACAGCGAGCAATTCCTGCGTATTTCCAAACTGCGTTGAGCGCCGGGGCGATGGCCTACGAATACAATCTGGGGCGCGCCTTTGAACGCATTGCCGCTGCGCATGCCGAGCGTCCGGCGCTGCTGTTCGCGGCGGGGAAGGCGCTGTCTTATCGCGAGCTCGATGGCCTGTCCAATCGGCTTGCGCGCTGGTTGAAGGCCCGCGGCCTGGGCCGGCGCGATGTGCTGGGACTGTTCAACTCGAAGACTCCCGAGGGCTTTGCCCTCATGCTCGCGGCCTTGAAAATCGGCGCCGCTTACGTCAATCTTGATGACCAGAATCCGCCGCAGCGTTTGGAGCGGATTCTTAAAACCTGTTTGCCACGGCTGGTCGTAAGCGATCAGGCCCTGCCGCCGGAACTTGTGCGCTGTTGCGAGGCTATCGCCCCGGCGGTTGCGCTGCCCCCGGACCGGGATGCGCTGGCGGGTTTTCCCGACCAGGCGCTAACGGACGTCGGCGAGGTGACGGGTAGCGATCCGGCCTATTTGATGTTCACCTCCGGTTCGACCGGGTCGCCCAAAGGCGTGGTGATTTCCCACGCCAGTGTCCTCAATTTCATCCAGTGGACCCGGCATGAATTCGCAATCACGCCTGATGACGTGCTCACCAACGTCAATCCGGTTTATTTCGATAATTCCGTGTTCGATTTTTATGCGTCGCTATTTTCCGGCGCCGCCATGGCGCCCTTGCCAAGACAGGTCGTGGCGGTGCCGGCTGATCTGGTAAAGCGGGTGGGGGAACTGGGCTGCACGGTCTGGTTCTCTGTTCCCTCCATGCTGATCTACCTGATGACGATGCGCCAGATTCGTCCCGGAATCTGGCCCGCCATGCGCTGCCTTGTATTCGGTGGCGAGGGTTATCCCAAGGGCGAGTTGAAGCGATTGTTCTATTTACTGCATCCGCGAGTGCGGCTTGTGAACGTCTACGGGCCGACGGAGTGCACCTGCATCTGCTCGGCTTATACCCTGGCCGAGGCGGATTTCGCGGACTTGCAGGGCCTGCCCCCCTTGGGGCGCCTGGCGCCCAATTTCGATTTTCTGCTGCTGTCAGAAGACCGGCAAGCGGTCATGCAAGGGGATGTGGGCGAACTTTGCCTGCTGGGGCCGCAGGTCGGCCTCGGTTACTACAACGATCCGCAGCGCGCGACAGCGAGCTTTGCCCCCAATCCTCTTTGCAGCGCCTATGTCGAGCGCATGTATCGCACCGGTGATCTGGTGCGCCAGGATGAACGTGGGCTGTTGTGGTTTGTCGGGCGGCGGGACAACCAGATCAAGCATATGGGCTACCGTATCGAGTTGGAAGAAATCGAAGCGGCATTGAATACCCTGCCCCATGTCACGCAGGCGGTGGCGGTGTATCAGCGCATCCGCGAGCAGCATGGACGCATCGTGGCATTTGTTGTGTCTGCCGGGCCGGTCAGCGAGACATCGCTAAAGGATGGCCTGAAGGATCATCTGCCCGATTACATGATCCCGGCTCATGTGGCGCTGCTGCCGGATCTGCCAAAAAACGCCAACGGCAAGGTCGACCGCAAGGCGCTGCAAGCCCGTTTGTTGGTGTGACACGACAGGAGTTTGTCGGATTCAGCCCCGACAAACTCCTAAAATGAAAAAAACTAAAGAACGAGGAGGAAAGAACGCGCGAGTGACGTTTGATCCGGTTAGCATAGGGGTTCGACACGTAAAGCTTCTTTATTAAGCAGCCTGTCGCCAAAGCATCGGTTAACA
>CAYIRZ010000036.1:6629-14214 GCA_964365845.1 uncultured Streptomycetaceae bacterium | reverse complement strand
CCGTCTTGACCATTACCCGAAGCAGCTCTCGGGCGGCGAGCAGCAACGCGTCGCAATTGCGCGCGCGTTCGTGACCCGGCCGGCGCTGCTGCTGGCCGACGAGCCGACCGGCAATCTCGATGCGGCTACCGGCGAGAAGATCATCGACCTCATGTTCGAGCTTAACCGCGAGCGCCGCACCACGCTGCTGCTGGTCACCCATGATGAATCGTTGTCGCGGCGCTGCCATCGCGTTTTGCGGCTCGCGGGAGGCATGCTGCAGAGATGAAACTCTTCAAGGAAATCAGGCTGGCGTTACGGCTTTTGGTGCGCGACGGTCGTGCAGGAGAACTGTTTTTGATCGGCGTGGCGGTGGTGATCGCGGTAGCGAGTGTGAGCACCATCGGTTTTTTTACCGATCGCGTGCGCCAGGCCTTGAACCGCCAGGCCAACCAGTTGCTGGGCGCTGACCTGGTGGTGGCGGCGGACCGCCCGCTGCCGCCCGCATTTGCAGCCGAAGCGCTGGCTCGCGGCCTGGCCGTGACGCGCATGATGCGCTTCCCCAGCATGACGGCGCACGGCGACAGGAACGCGCTCTCCAGCATCAAGGCAGTGACCCCCGGCTATCCGTTGCGCGGCGAGTTGCGCATTGCCGACCGGCTTTACGCTGCCGATCGCCGCGCCGATTCGATCCCCGCGCCGGGCACGGCATGGGTCGACGACAAACTGTTTACGCAGCTTGCACTCGCCATCGGTGACAGCGTCGATGCCGGGGCCAGCAAGCTCAAGGTGGCGGCGATCCTTACCCTGGAGCCCGACAGCGCGATCGGATTCATCAATGCCGGTCCGCGCATTATTGTGAACGAGGCGGATATCGCCGCGACCGGCCTGGTGCAGCCCGGCAGCCGCATCAGCTACCGTCTGCAGATTGCGGGCGCAGCTGACGGAGTCGAGGCCTACCGCAAATGGGCGCTGGCGCATCTGCAGCCCGGCCAGCGCGTCGAGGGCATACGCGATGCCCGTCCGGAAATCCGGGCCGCGCTCGACCGCGCTGAAAAATTTTTGAGCCTTGCCGCGCTGATCAGCGTAGTGCTGGCCGCCGTTGCCATCGCGCTTGCCGCACGCCGTTTCCTGCAACGCCATCTCGACGGCTGCGCCATGATGCGCTGTCTGGGCGCAAGCCAGGGCCTGGTGGTGCGGCTGTATTTCACGCATTTCGTGCTGCTGGGACTGGCCGCGAGCATTATCGGTTGCGTGCTCGGCATGGTCGCGCAGCTGATGCTGGCGCGCTGGCTCGGCAGCCTGGTTGCAGTGGAGTTACCGGCCCCGGGGGTATTGCCGGCCTTGTATGGCCTGATCACAGGACTCGCGCTGCTGCTCGGCTTTGCCTTGCCGCCGCTCGCGAGCCTGGGCAAAGTACCGACGCTGCGCGTATTGCGGCGTGAACTGGGGACGCCGGGCAGCATGGGGCTTGCCGGTTATGCGCTGGGTTTGGCGGTGATTGGCGGCATGATCCTGTGGCAAGCGCATGACGTCAGGCTCGGCGGGCTGGTGTTCGGCGGTTTTGTCGCTGCCATGCTGATTGCGGGAGGGGTGACGTGGGTGCTGCTGCGGCTTTTGTCGGGCCTCAGGAGCAATGGCGTCAGCTGGCGCTTCGGAGTAGCCAACCTGCGGCGCCGGATCTTGGGCAGCGTCATCCAGATCGTGGCCTTGGGTATCGGCATCATGGCGCTGCTGACGCTGACCCTGATTCGCGGCGACCTGCTCAAGGCGTGGCAAACCAGCCTGCCGCCCGACGCTCCCAACCGTTTCATCGTCAATATCCAGCGCGATCAGCTCCAGCCGCTGACCGAATTCTTTGCGGCGCGCGGCATCGCGCAGCCGGCGCTGTTCCCGATGGTGCGCGGGCGGCTGGTCAGGATCAACGAGCGCAGCGTGGCGTCGGCCGATTACAGCGACGAGCGGGCGCGGCGCCTGATCGACCGCGAATTCAACCTGTCGTGGGCGGACGGGATGCGGCCCGACAACCGCATCGTTGCCGGACGCTGGTGGAGCGGGGCGGCAGCGCGCAGAGATCAATTTTCGGTGGAGGAAGGCATCGCCGAAACGCTCGGCATCCATGTGGGTGATACGCTGGCCTATGATATCGCGGGCAGCGTGGTCACGGCGACCGTCACCAGCCTGCGCAAGGTCGACTGGGATACCTTCAACGTCAATTTCTTCGTGATTGCGCCGCCGGGTCTGCTCGACAGCCAGCCGGTGAGCTATATCACGAGCTTTTATCTGCCGCCGGGCAATGTCGATCTGCTCAATGCGCTGGTCAGGCAGTTCCCGAATTTCCTGCTGATCGACGTGGCGCAGGTCATGGCGCAGGTGCAGAAGATGATGGATCAGGTTGCGCGCGCGGTGCAGTTCGTATTTCTGTTCACGCTGCTTGCCGGGCTCGCCGTGCTGTATGCGGCGATCGCTAGCACCCAGGATGAGCGGCTCTATCGGGCGGCGATCATGCGCACCCTGGGCGCCAGCCGCGGTCAACTGGTGCGCGCCAACCTTGCGGAATTTGCAGTGATCGGCGCGCTGGCTGGAGGGATCGCGGCGGCAGGAGCCAATACCCTGGGATCTCTGCTTGCGTTCAAGATACTGAATCTGACCTACAGTTTCAACGGCACGGTATGGGCGGTCGGTGTCGTCTGCGGGGCGGCAGGCATTGCCATCGCCGGCCACTTCGGCACGCGCCGGGCGCTCAACGTCGCACCGCTCACGGCCTTGCGCCATATCGCTTGAGTTCCTCCTAAGGAGCTTATCGGACCCAAGTCCGACAAGCTCCTGGGTTATACTGCCGAGCAGCCATGATCGAAGCCTTTTACGCCCTACTCGCGCTACTCGTCCTGATCACGCTGGGGGTGCTGGCCATGCGGCTGGCAGCGCAGACCCGGACACTCAAGGAACTTCCCGATCAGCTGGGCGCGGTGCTCGAGCAGAAGCATCGCGCCATGCTGCTCGACCTGCACGACGGGCTGGCGAAGCAGGCGGAACGCGTCAGCGCCGCCCTCACGGATACCTTCGACCGGCTGAGCCGGCTGACTACCCAGGAACTGACGCAGACGCGCCAGATGCTGCAGACGCTGCAACTTGCGCTGAACGAGAGCCTGGCGCAGAACCGCGAGGCGCTGCAAAAGATACTCGCCGAAGAAAGCCGCGCCGAGCAGGAACTGATCCAGAGCACCATGCACCGCTCGACGCTGCAGTTCACTACCGCCATCGAGGCTCTCACCAGGAAGATCGACGAGCGCCTGGAGCAGATCAGCGGCCGCGTGAGCGAGCGGCTGGACGAGGGGTTCAGGAAAACCAACGAAACCTTCGTCAATGTGATGACGCGGCTTGCGACCATCGACGAGGCGCAGAAGAAGATCGAAGGCCTGGCCAGCAACGTCGTCAGTCTGCAGGAACTGCTTGGCGACAAGCGCGCGCGCGGCGCATTCGGCGAAGTGCAGCTCGAGGCGCTGGTGCGCAACATGCTGCCGCAGCAAAGTTATCACATGCAGCATGTGCTGCCCAACGGGACGCGCGTCGACTGCCTGCTCAAGCTGCCGGAGCCGACCGGGTCGGTATGCATCGACTCCAAGTTTCCGCTCGAGAACTATCAACGCATGCTCGACAGCGCGCTGGCCGAGGTCGAGCGCGCCACAGCGCAGCGTCAGTTCAAGACGGACCTCAGAAAGCACATTGATGACATCAGCGGCAAATACATCATTCCCAACGTCACTTCCGACGGCGCGGTGATGTTTGTTCCGGCAGAAGCGGTGTTCGCGGAGATTCATGCTTACCATGCCGACATCGTCAATTACGCGCTGCAGCGGCGGGTATGGATCGTGTCGCCGACGACGCTGATGGCGGTGCTGAATACCGCGCGCGCGGTGCTCAAGGACGTGGAAACGCGCAAGCAAATTCATATCATCAAGGACGAGCTGGGCAAGCTCGGCAAGGACTTCGCGCGCTTCGACGAGCGCATGCACAAGCTTGCCGATCACGTGCGCCAGGCGCACGAAGACGCGCAGCAGGTCCAGATCAGCAGCCGCAAGATTTCCGACCGTTTTGCCAGCATCGAACGCGTCGAGCTTGAGCATGTTGAAACTTCACCGTTACCGGCGGTCGAACTCAAGGATGAGAACAAGAATGGGGCGTAAGACATCGGCCGAACATGCTTTCAGATAAAATTAAATTAATAATCAACGGGTTATATCGTTCACGCCTAGGGTGGTTCACACGCTGGCGTCGCGCCCGGATTCTGAAACGCACCGCCTTCGATGAATCTGTCTGGCGCGAAACCGTGGCGCGTTATTCATTCCTCAGGGTTTTGACGGACGCTGAACTGGCGCGGTTGAAGGAACTGGTGATTTTTTTCCTGCACGAGAAGGCGATTCACGGCGCGGGCAACCTGATTATCCGTGATGAAATGCGCATGGCCATCGCGGTGCAAGCGTGCATCCTGATTCTGAACCTCGATTTTGCCTGCTACCGCGGCTGGATTGAGGTGATCGTTTATCCGGGTGAATTCGTGGCGGATTACGAATATATGGATGAGAACGGCGTGGTGCACCGAGTGCGGGAGCCGATGTCAGGCGAATCCTGGCTGCAGGGGCCGGTCATTCTTTCCTGGGCGGATACCGCGGCTGCGGATCGGGGCGCGGGATATAACGTCGTGATTCATGAGTTCGCGCACAAGCTGGATATGCTTAATGGCGATGCCAATGGTTTTCCGCCATTGCATGCCGGCATGAGCCGCGAGGCATGGTCCCAGGCGTTCGCTGCGGCTTACGAGGATTTTTGCCGGCGCATCGACCGCAACGAGGAGACGCTGGTCGATCCTTATGCGGCAGACGACCCGGCCGAGTTTTTTGCGGTGACGAGCGAGGCCTTTTTCGAAATCCCGCAGGCGCTGCAGGCAAGCTATCCGGAAGTCTATCGTCAACTCGCGCTGTTCTACAAACAGGACCCGTCACTGCGTCTGCAGCATGCGGCCGGCGGCATGGCAGCGGCATCCGTTGCGCATGCCGGGACCGGGGGGTAGAGCAAAGTGCCCAGGCAACCGATGTCCCTCAATTCCAAATATGCTCTCCTGGCTGGTTTCGGCGCTCTGCTGATATTGCTGGTGGTCATGATTGCGGTCGGACTGGCGCTTGCGCAGTCGGGCGAATCGGGACGCCATGTCCTGCCGCTGATCGCTGGTGCGGGGGCGCTGGTGCTGCTCGCGGGGGGCATCATCGCGGTATTGATCGTGCGCCAGGTGGTTCGAACCGAAAGCGAGTTGCAATTCGAGAAAGAACTGGCGCAGGTTACCCTGCACTCGATCGGTGACGGGGTGATCACCACCGGCGCGGATGGCAGGGTGGAGTACCTGAATCCCGTTGCCGAGCAATACACCGGCTGGCGCACCGCGGAGGCGCGCGGCCGGCTGCTGGCGGAAATTTACCGGGTAATCGACGAGCGCACGGGCGAAACCGTCGAGCCATTGTCGCGTGCTGCCGGGAGCGGTCTTCAGGAAAGCGGGGATGCCGGCTCGGTTCGGCTGCGGGATCGCAATGGCCGGGAATGTCCGATCCGCTATTCCCAGGCGCCTATCCTGAGCCGGGAGGGCCGGACGCTCGGCATGATCGTCGTATTCCATGATATCAGCCAGATCCGGGCCATGGCGCAGCAGTTGACCTGGCAGGCGAGCCATGATGCCTTGACCGGTCTCGTCAACCGTCGGGAGTTCGAGCGCCGGCTGGGCGAACTCCTCGAGACCGCCAAGGCCGAGAACCGGGAGCATGCGTTGATGTTCATGGACCTCGACAATTTCAAGGCGGTCAACGACACCTGCGGCCACGGCGCCGGCGACGAACTGTTGCGCCAGCTGACGGCCGTCATGATGACGCGGATGCGCGGCAGCGACACGCTGGCGCGGCTCGGTGGGGACGAGTTCGGGGCGCTGCTCGAGTCGTGCCCGCTCGATCAGGCGCTGCGCATCGCCAATGGGATGCGCGAGACGGTGCGCGAGTTCCGTTTCGTGTGGGAGAACAAGACGTTCAGCGTCGGCGTCAGCATCGGTCTGATGCCGCTGGGCGCCGATAGTGACGATATGAACCGCGTGCTGAGCCTTGCCGATGCCTGCTGCTACGACGCCAAGAACAAGGGTCGTGACTGCGTGCAAGTGTATCGCCAGGAGGAGAGCGATTTCTCGGGCAGGCACAGCGAGTTGCAAATAGTGTCGCAAATCAACCGTGCTTTTGAATTCGGCCAGTTCCGGCTCTATCGGCAGCGCATTCTGCAACTCAATCCGGAGGCTGAGTCAGGGGCGCATTACGAAGTTCTGGTGCGCATGCTGGACCCGTCGGGGAATCTGGTGCCGCCGACCGCTTTCATGCCGGCCGCCGAGCGCTACAACCTGCTCACCTCGATCGAGCGCTGGGTGATCAGCTCGCTGGTCGAGTTTTTGCATCGCCGCTGGAACGATGGCGAGATCCCGCAACAGGCCGGCAACGGGCTCGGTTCTTATGCGGTCAACATCTCCGGCGCCAGCATCAACGACAAGAGCTTTCCGGATTTTCTTCGCAATCTGTTGACACGCTACCAACTGCCGCGCGGCCTGTTGTGCTTCGAGATCACGGAAACCACCGCAATATCCAATCTCGCCAAGGCCTCGGAGTTGATGCGCGAGATGAAGGGCATGGGATGCCGTTTCTCGCTCGACGATTTCGGCACCGGCATGTCGTCGTTTGCGTACCTGAAATACCTGCCGGTCGATTACCTGAAGATCGCCGGCATGTTCATCAAGGACATGGCGGACGACCCGATGGATTATGCAATCGTTGACGCGATCAACCGCATCAGTCATATCCTCGGCATGCAGACGGTTGCCGAATCGGTGGAGGATGCCGCGGCGCTCGAAAAAATCACCGCGCTCAAGATCGATTTTGCGCAAGGGTATTTTATTGCCGAGCCGGAAGCGCTGGTGCAGGACGAGAACGCCGAACCGGCAGCGGTAAAGTCGGCGTAGGCAGTAACGCTATGCGTTCCAGTGAGGGGCCAAGTCCGACAGGCCCTAGCGCGGGGTTCCGGCTTCGAAGGAATCCAGTTCGGCTTCCGTGTTGATGTTGCTGAAGGCGGCAGCCTCGTCGTCAAAGGGCACTTCGGTTACCTTCAGCGTCGCATACCAGGTATCGATCTTGCGCCCGCCGCCGGCCAGAAATGCCGTGAGCCCGGGCAGCACTCCTTTGCGGCACAGGCAGAACACAGGATGCGGCTGATCGCCGGTTTTAGCGACTGCAATCTCGGCGCCATGTTGCGCCATTGCCGAGTACAGGCGCGCGATCAGATCCTGCGGCAGGAAAGGCGAGTCGCACGGCACGCTGGCAACGAGGTCGTGGCGCGCCTCGGCGATGCCGCGCTGCAGCCCGGCCAGCGGCCCTGCAAAGCCGCCGATCTCGTCCGGGATGACGCGATAGCCGAAACGGGCATAGGCATCGAGATTCTGGTTGGCGTTGATCAGGACTTCATCCACCTGCGGCGCGAAACGCTCGAGCACCCATTGTGCCATCGGCCTGCCGTGCAGCAGCTTGAGTCC
>CAYIRZ010000036.1:0-6529 GCA_964365845.1 uncultured Streptomycetaceae bacterium | reverse complement strand
CGCTGCCTGCCGGTGAACAGCAGATAATGCTTGTTCACGGCGCGTCCGATCATGGTGATGCCGGTTTTCCTGGCGATTTCATAGCCCATTTGCGTCAGTCCCGAGCGCGACACCAGGAACGGAATCTGCATCTGCGCCGCCTTGATCACCATTTCGGAGGTGAGCCGGCCGGTGGTGTAGAAGATCTTGTCTGAACCATCGATGCGGTCGAGCCACATCTGGCCGGCAATGGCGTCGACCGCGTTGTGGCGGCCGACGTCTTCGACGAAGGCGAGGATTTCGACCCCCGTTTTCCCATTTGCCGCGAGCGCGCAGCCGTGCACGGCGCCCGCGCTCTTGTATATCGTTTCATGGCGCCGCACGGCATCCAGCAGGGAGTACAACGCCTCCTCGGTCAGTTGCACGTCGTCGCGCAGCTTGATGGTGTCGATTTCATCCATCAGGTCGCCGAACACCGTGCCCTGGCCGCAGCCGGTGGTGACGGTGCGCTTTTTCATTTTGGCCGTGAGTCCACGGATACGCTTGCGCGTAGTGACCGCGACCGCATCGGTTTCCCAGTCCACCTGCACTGCGGCGATGTCCTCGACCGCGCCCACCAGGCGCTGGTTGCGCAAATAGCCTATCGCCAGCGCCTCGGGCGCCTGGCCGAGCGTCATCAGGGTGACGATCTCGCGCTTGTCGACATAGAGCGTCAGCGGATGTTCGCCGGCGATCGGGGTCGGCAGCGCCTCGCCGCGCTCGTTGAGGGCTTCGACTTCGAAGGTGAGCGGGCGGCTGGCCTGGGTAATTTTGGGGCGGAGCATTATCAACGCGGAACGATGAACGATGAACGCGGAACGGAAAAACGAGCAGGCGGCAACAGGTCATCGCTCATCATTCATCGTTCCTCGTTTGGCCGCGTCAGCCGCCAATATACGACATCTCGATTTTTTCGAGCTTGGCCGTTTCTGCGGTACGGATTTCCGAGTAACGGTCGCCACGCTTGCTCCACACCGTGCTTATTGCATCGCCTATGTCGTGATCCGATGCGCCCTTGCGCAACAGTTGGCGCAGATCATGTCCGTTGGTTGCAAACAGGCAGGTGTAGAGCTTGCCTTCGGTGGATATGCGTGCGCGAGTGCAATCGCGGCAGAACGCCTGGGTGACCGAAGCGATGACGCCGATTTCGCCCGAACCGTCCCTGTAACGCCAGCGCTCGGCGACTTCGCCGCGGTAATTGGGGTCGGCCGGCTCGAGCGGCATCTCGGCGCTGATCATGCCGACGATTTCGCGCGCGGTAACGACATCGTCCATGCGCCAGCCGTTGGTGCTGCCGACGTCCATGTATTCGATGAAGCGCAAGATATGGCCCGATTGCCTGAAAAAGCGCGCCATGGGCAGGATGCTGTGCTCATTCATGCCGCGCTTGACCACCATGTTGATTTTGAGCGGCGCAAGTCCGGCGGCGGCGGCCGCATCGATGCCTTCAAGCACTCTCGTCACCGGAAAGTCGACGTCGTTCATGCGCATGAACACGGCATCGTCGAGCGAATCGAGGCTGACCGTGACACGCTTGAGCCCGGCATCCTTGAGCGCGCGGGCTTTTTTCTGCAGCAGGGAGCCGTTGGTGGTGAGCGTGAGATCGAGGCCGGGGATGGCGGCCAGCATCGCGATCAGCTGCTCGATATTGCGCCGGACCAGCGGTTCGCCGCCGGTGAGCCGGACTTTCTCGACGCCGTGTTCCCTGAAAATGCGCGCGAGGCGCGCGATTTCCTCGAAGCTCAGCAATTCCTTCCGCTCGAGAAACTGGTAATCGTTGCCGAACACGGCTTTCGGCATGCAATAGACGCAGCGAAGGTTGCAGCGATCGGTGACCGAGATGCGCAGATCGCGCAACGGGCGTCCCAGCCGGTCACGGGATAAGGCCGGCGAGGGAGATGCGATCTGGGTCGGGTGCGGCTCGTTCATGTCATCGCTGGTGGCGCAACGCGGTTGGATGAATGGGGATTATGGCAAAAGACCCTCTATAGACGCAAGGAAAGCATTACTTGCAAATCAAGTATTTGAGGTGATTTATTGTTGAATATGGGAAGCATCTGGCGCAGAATCCCGTTCATGACGAATGAACCGGCGATTGATGCGACATCTTATCCCATTGCCGTGATCATGGAGCGCCTTGCGCTTGCCAACCGCTGGGTCACGGAAAAGTGGGAGGCTAAAGGCGTGGTGCGCGATGCCGCCCCCAAGGGGGTTGCGGAACAAGTCATCGTCCGGGAGGAAAAGCTGACACAGATGCTGTTTCCCGGGCATGTCATCAGACTGCAGCGCGACGAGGCCGAAGGCTATTACCTCAACATCACTTCGCCGCAGCCCAAGGTGTTCATCCTGTGGCGCATGCACGACGACGTGGCCCGGCCGGAGTTTGTGACGGTCAGCTATAACGAAGGCACGCGCTGGGCGGACAGCGGCGAGAACGTCGATGGCGTGCCGCTGCCGGCCGAACTGCTGCCGTGGATCGGCGAATTTGTCGAGCAGCATTACCAGCCGGAACCCAGGAAACAAAAGCGTTATGCCAGCAACAAGGACAAGGGCCGCATGGGCAGGGTTGAGTAGCGCAATGAGCGAGGGCAAGGAAAAAAGCCGGGAACAAGACAGCGAAGCGTTTCTGTCGCGCTGGTCGCGCTTGAAACAGGAGACCGGAAATCCGCTTCCATCGGAACCGCGGCCGGCGGCCTCCGAGGTTGATCCCAAGGCCCTCCCTCCTGAATTGCCGGCCCTCGATACGCTGACGACGGATTCCGACTTCCGCGGTTTTTTCCATCCCAAGGTGGATGAGGACCTGAGACGGGCCGCCCTCAAGAAATTGTTTTCCGATCCGCACTTCAACGTGATGGACGGCCTGGACGTGTATATCGACGATTATTCCAAGTCGGATCCCCTGCCGGCGGGGATGCTGGCCGGACTCAAGCAGGCGCAGAACATCATCGCGTGGGCCAAGGAAGGCACGGAGGATGCCGAGGCCAAAACAGCCGTGCCTGCCGCAGGCGCTCCGCAGTCGTTGACCGATGAGGCCGCACCGTTGGCTGCTGCAGCGGACCCGCCGCCTGTCGCTCAACCGCAGGACACCGAGCAGCGCATCGAATAATCCATGACTCAGGGACGTCACAAGCTGCTGCTTTGCAATTGCAACCGCACCATGCCGCTCGACGGCAAGGCGGTTGCCGGCGCGCTCAAGCTCGATGAGGTGCCGCACATCAACAGCGAATTGTGCCGGCGGCATGTCGCCTCGTTCGAGGCCGCGGTCAAATCCGGTGAAGACATAGTGGTCGCCTGTACTCAGGAGGCCCCGCTGTTCACCGAGTTGCACGGTGAACTGAAAGCGACTGGCGACATCAGGTTCGTCAATATCCGCGAGACCGCGGGCTGGTCGGCGGAGGCGCAAAAGGCGATGCCCAAAATTGCCGCGCTGCTGGCGCTCGCCGATCTGCCCGAGCCCGAGCCGGTGCCGGCAGTGTCCTACCAGTCGGCGGGGCAGTTGCTGATCATAGGCCAGGGGGAAGTCGCCCTCGCCTGGGCTGACCGCCTGGCCGGGCAATTGCAGGTCAGTGTGCTGATCTCGAGCGACAGCGGCCGGGGCGATCTGCCGCTGCAGCGCCGCTATCCGGTGCATTCGGGACGCCCTGTCAAAGTCACGGGATATCTCGGCGCTTTCGAGGTGACGTGGGAGCAGCATAATCCCATCGATCTCGATATCTGCACCCGCTGCAATGCCTGTATCGAAGCCTGCCCGGAGCACGCCATCGATTACAGCTATCAGATCGACCTCGACAAGTGCAAGGCGCATCGCCAGTGCGTCAAAGCCTGCGGCGAGGTGAAAGCGATTGATTTCAAGCGTGCCGAGCGTGTGCGCGGCGACCGTTTCGACCTGGTGCTGGATTTGTCTGCGGAGCCGTCAATCAAATTGCATCAGCCGCCGCAGGGCTATTTCGCGCCTGGCCGCGATCCGCTCGAGCAGGCGCTGGCCGCAGCCCAGCTGGCGCCCATGGTGGGCGAGTTCGAAAAACCAAAGTTCTTTGTTTATAAAGAGAAGATATGCGCCCACAGCCGTTCGGAAATCGTCGGTTGCACGCAGTGTATCGACGTTTGTTCAACGCGCGCGATCAGCAGCGACATCGATCAGAACCGGATCGCTGTCGATCCGCACTTGTGCATGGGCTGCGGCGCGTGCGCCAGCGTTTGTCCGTCGGGCGCGATGAGTTACGCCTATCCGCGAGTTGCCGATATGGGCGCTCGAATCAAGACGGTATTGCAGACTTATCGCAATGCCGGCGGCAGTTCCCCCTGTCTGCTGTTTCACAACACTACCGATGGCCGCGAACTGGTGGCCCAGCTGGGCCGTCGCGGCAAGGGGTTGCCCGCTAACGTCATTCCGCTCGAGGTGTTTCACGTTGCCGCGCTGGGGCCCGATCTGATGCTGGGCAGTTACGCGCTCGGGGCAGCGCAGGTGGCCATACTCGCGGCGGGCGCCGAGGCGCCGGATTATCTGGTTTCGCTCCAGCGTCAACTGGGGCTGGCGCAGGAAATCGTGAGCGGCCTGGGTTATGGCGACGGTCATTTCAGGCTGATCGAGGCTCAGAACGTTTCCGCCCTGGAGCAGGCGCTATGGCAGCCCGGCAAAGTGCGCGAAGTGAAACCGGCGACCTTCAATCTGTTCAACGAGAAACGCGCCACGCTTGATTTTGTCTTCGATCATCTGCTGAAAAATGCGCCTGCGCCCGCGGATGAGATCAGGTTGTCGCGCGGCGCGCCGTATGGCCAGGTCAAGGTAAATACGGCGACCTGCACGCTGTGCATGGCCTGCGTCGGCGCCTGCCCGGAAGGGGCGCTGCTCGATTCCAAGGACACGCCGCAACTCAAGTTCATCGAGCGCAACTGCGTGCAGTGCGGATTGTGCGAAAAAACCTGTCCCGAGCAAGCGATCAGCCTTGCGCCGCGTTTGCTGCTGGACAAGCAGGCAAAAGCGGAAGTCGTGCTGAACCAGGCCGAGCCTTTCAACTGTGTCCGCTGCGGCAAGCCGTTCGGCACCAAACAAATGATCGAGAGCATGCTGGGACGGCTCAATACGCACTCCATGTTTACCACTTCTGTTTCGCTGTCGCGCCTGCAAATGTGTGCCGACTGCCGGGTGATCGACCTGATGGAAAACAAGCAGGAGATGAATATTCTGGATGAAGGGGAAGGCCGGAATGGGGGGGGCATCCGATGAATACGGAAGCCCCGCACCTTGATTCCCAATTGTCCGATGAGGACAGTGCGCGTGCGAATGTCTATGCGCTGATTGGGCGGTTGTTTTACGATGTGCCCGATTCCAAGCTGCTGGCCGAGATAGGCAGCAGCGGGGAAGCCGCTGGCGAACCTGAAAGCGGATCCTTGCCGTCGGCCTGGGCTGAATTGCACGGGGCTTGCAAGAACGCACTGCCGGATGCGGTCAGGCAGGAATATGATGCCTTGTTTATCGGCGTCGGCAGAGCCCAGATCACGCTTTACACCTCGCGCTATATCGGTGGCATGTCTGCCGACAAGCACCTTGTGCGATTACGGGAACAACTTGGGATTTGGGGCCTGGGGCGACGCGACAGGGTGTTCGAAGTCGAAGACCATATTTCCGGCTTATGCGACGTGATGCGTTATTTAATCGAGCATAATCAACCCCTTGATGATCAAAAGTTATTTTTCAATCATTTTGTCTATCCCGGAGTGATGCCATTTTGCGAAGCCACGGTTGCGGCTAATTCTGCTGATTTTTACAAGAAGGTCGCGATTTTTACGCGTGCATTTTTTGAAATGGAAAATACTGCGTTGGAAATGATTGAATAATAGGGATAATTAGCAATATTCTGAGTATCAACGCTCACCTGAGGAATTATGAACAGGATTGTGCTGTTCACGTCGCTCAAGAGCGCCTAGGAACCAGAACATAAAATCGTATCCCATATATCAAAAAGGTATTGATTTGCTTTTGGCAAAACGGTAACTTATGGGCATATTAAATAAATAAATGCTGTATCGGCTAAAAGGAGGATGTCGTGAAAATTCCACAATCCAAGCTTTCCCGTCGGAAATTCCTGCTGGCATTAGGCACTGGCAGTGCTGCAGCAACTGCAGCACTTGTTGTTAACAAGACCCAGGACACGCAACCCCAGAAACCAGAAAAAATCGCGGATTCTAAAGGCTATCGCCTGACAGAACACGTCCAAAATTATTATCGTACCGCCAAGATTTAAGGAGGAGGCTCCATGTTACTGACCAAAAAATCCAGTGGCGTTACTGCCGCTCAGAGCCGGCTTGCGCATGGCGTGTCGAACCTGCTGGGCAAGACGATTGATCGTCGCACTTTCCTCAAGCGGTCAGGCATTACGCTTGGCGCCGGCGCGGTCGCAACGCAACTGCCTTTCAACATCGTCGGCAAGACCGAGGCTGCTCAGGAAGCGGGCGCCGGCAAGATCGAAGTCAAGCGCACGGTTTGTACGCACTGCTCGGTCGGTTGCGC
>CAYIRZ010000035.1:0-14282 GCA_964365845.1 uncultured Streptomycetaceae bacterium | reverse complement strand
GTACCCGTCAAGCGCACCCGTCAAGCGGGTATTGAAAAGAAGGTATTGAAAAGAAGGCCGGGCGGTTACATCGGGCTTGGTCTTTTTGATATGCGCTCTAAGTAACAGCTACAGAGGCAAATGGACATGATTGCCGACGGCGAACTCAAGGTGCTTGCCACCAATGCGCTCCGAACCGTCATCCTCGAGCGGGTTCCGCAGTTTGATCTTGCGCGCGGACACCCTGCTTTGGTCAGCTTCGACTCCACCAACCGTCTCCTGAGCCGTGTCCGTGACGGCGAAGCGGCCGACCTGGTGATTGCGACCGCTGCCGCGATCGACGAACTCGTGACGCGGGGCAAGGTCGTCGCCGGCAGCCGCGTTGATCTGGCAAGCGCCGGCATCGGCGTGTGCGTGCGCGCGGGTGCGCCCCGGCCCGACGTGAGCTCGGTTGCAGCCTTCAGGCGCGCGCTGCTCGATGCAAAATCGGTCGCTTATACCCTGACCGGGCAGAGCGGCGTGTATTTCGCCAGCGTGATCGAACGGCTGGGCATCGCCGCGGAAATAAAAGCCAAAGCGAAGACATCGGTGGGAGGCCTGATCGGCGAGGTTGTCGCGCGCGGAGACGCCGAACTCGGCGTGCAGCAGATCAGCGAAATTCTCGCCGTGCCCGGTGTCGAGCTTGCCGGGCCGCTGCCGCCGGAATTGCAGCTCATGACGCTGTTTTCCGCCGGCGTGTGCACCGGCACCCGGCAAGCGGAGGCGGCACAGGCGTTGATCCGGTTTCTCGCCACGCCCGACACCGCGCGGGTGATGCGTAGCAAAGGGTTGCAACCGGCAGCGCCGCGCGCTGGCGCAGTGGCGCGGCCGGATAAAACACCGCCGCGGATCCTGCGCAGGATGCTCGCGCTGGATGATTTCGAAGACGCGGCGCGCCGCTATATTCCGCGTCCGATCTTCGGCTACGTCTCGGGCGGCGCCGAAACCAATGCGTCATTGCGCGGCAACCGCGCCGTGTGGGATGAGCTCGCTTTCGTGCCCAAGGCGCTGGTGGACGTTCGCGCGCGCATGCAGAAGACAGCCCTCTTCGGCCACGCCTATGATGCGCCCTTCGGCATTGCGCCGATGGGCGGGACCGCCATGGCGGCCTACCAGGGCGACCTCGTGCTCGCCCGCGCCGCGGCGCAAGCCAATATCCCGATGATCCTCAGCGGCGCTTCGCTGACCCCGCTCGAGCAGGTCAGGCAGGAAGGCCCCACCGCCTGGTTCCAGGCCTATCTTCCCGGCGAAACCGACACCATCACGGCGCTCGTTGACCGGGTCGCGCGCGCCGGCTACGACACGCTGGTTCTCACCGTCGATGTGCAGGTAGGGGCCAACCGTGAAAACAACGTGCGCAGCGGTTTCAACACGCCGCTGCGGCCCACCCTGCGCCTGGCCTGGGACGGCCTCATACGTCCGCGCTGGCTGTTGGGCATGTTTGCGCGCACGCTGCTGCTGCATGGCATGCCGCACTTCGAGAACATGGGCCCCAGAGTCCCGCTGCTTTCCCGTACCGGAGAGCGCGGCAGAGGGCGGCGCGACCAGCTTTCTTGGCCCCATGTCGAATTGATGCGGCGGCTGTGGAAGGGACGCCTGGTGTTGAAAGGGATACTCGACAAGAACGACGCGCGCATCGCCCGCGACAGCGGTGTCGACGGCATCATCGTGTCGAATCATGGCGGACGCCAGCTTGACGGCGCGGTTGCACCGCTGCGCGTGCTGCCCGGAATCGCGGCTGAGGCGGGCGCCATGACGGTCATGATGGACAGCGGCATTCGCCGCGGCACCGACGTGTTGAAGGCGCTGGCCCTGGGCGCGCACTTCGTGTTCGTCGGCCGGCCTTTCCTCTACGCGGCCGCCGTCGCCGGCGAGCCCGGCGTGCGCCACGCCATCAGGCTGCTGTGCGATGAAATCGACCGCGACATGGCGCTGGTCGGCATCACGTCGCTCGCCGGCATGAAGCGCGAGCTTCTGATGGACGCGCGCAGCTTTGATGGCTTGAGATGAGCACGGACCCGAACACCCCGGCTGCCGCGAACGCCATGCGCCGCGACGGGGTCAATACCGTTGCGCTCGTCGTGTTCTGCCAGGTCGTTCACGGGCTCACCTTCAGCGCCATTCCGCTGCTGCTGCCGCTGATCCGCGCGGACCTGCAGATCAGCTTCACGCAAGCCGGCATGCTCTCGGCCGCGGCGACGCTGAGCTATGCGCTCGGACAGATTCCGGCGGGCTATCTCTCCGACCGCTTCGGCCCCAGGCGCCTGTTCTTCATCGGCCTGCTCGGGTGGTCGGCGCTGTCGTTGTGCTTCGGCCTGATCCACGCGTTCTGGCTCGCGATGCTCACGCAACTCGTTGCCGGGGCGTTCCGCGCGCTCCTGTTCGCGCCGGGGCTCGCGCTGCTGGCGTCGTGGTTTCCGCCGGAGCGCCGCGCCACCGCCATGAGCCTCTACATGCTGGGCGGCTTCGCCGGCACCATCGTGCTGGCGCTCGGGGGCCCGCTGCTCACGGCCCTCTACGGCTGGCGCGCCGCGTTCATCCTGTTCTCCGCGATCGGCATAGGCACGGCATTCGTCTACAAGGCTTTCGCGAAGGAAAAGCCGCGCGTGCAGCCGCTGCAGCACCTCGCGCTGTCCGACATCCTCCAGCTCTTCCGCTACCCGATCATGTGGGTCTGCAGCGGGCTGCAGTTCGTGCGCTTCTCGGTGGTCACGTCCGTCAACTTCTGGCTGCCGTCGCTGCTCGTGGCCGATCGCGGACTGTCGGTGCAGACCGCGGGCCTGGTGATGGCGATGAGCGCCGCGTTCACCGCGCCTTCGAACACGCTCGGCGGCTACGTCTCCGACCGCTTGAAGAACCCGCCGCTCGTGATCGGCGGGGCGCTCGTCATCCTCGCCTGCACGTCGACGCTGCTGGTGGTGGTCGAATCGATGCCGCTGCTGCTCCTCGTCATCGCGGTCAATTCGATCTTCCTCCAGTTCTACTTCGGGCCGCTCTTTCTCGTGCCGGTGGAAGTGCTGGGCCATCGCGTCGCGGGCACCGCGACCGGGTTCAGCAACCTGTTCGCCAACATCGGCGGCTTCCTCACCGCCTACACGCTGGGGGTGGTGAAGGACCAGGCCGGGACCTTCACCTGGGGTTTCGTCGGGATCGGCGGCATCTGCCTCGTGGGCGTGGCGCTGGCTGTCGTGCTCGCGCGCATGCGGACGCGCGCGCTCGCCGCGCCGGCTGCGTAAGAACCCATCACGGGACAGATCCAGTTTGTGTTCCCCATGGTAAAAAGTGCAAAACGCTTATTTTTCGATGCGGCCTGTCGTGCACCTCAAGACGCTTGATATAGATCAATATCTATTTGATTACTACAGTGGTAGATTATGAAAGTGTCATTGGATGTATCCCGACAAAAAACTGGGAGCGTGTCGGATTCGTTCTGCAACCCATTGATTTTTTGTGTTTGTCATATAGTGAAGCAGAAATGACGAACGGCAAAGTCAATGCGGCGCGATTGTTTGGCGGCCCGAGTCCGGCACACTGCCAGGGATAGCACCTTCGCCACGCGGCATCTCCGCGTAGCAAGGAACGCCAAGGGAGGTGATCAATGGGCGCAGTAACCAAAACCGATCTCTTTGTCCGGCTGCAGGAAGCCTCCCGCGCCGCGGGCCTCGCCATAACGCCAGACGGCTCCGATGCTTTCCGCGGGCAGATCGATTCCATCCGCGCCAAGTGGTTCCTTGGTGCCATCAAGGTCCGCTACACATTCTCCTGTCGGCTGGACGACTCCAGCCATACGGTTCATTTCCGCGAAGCCGTGAAAGAAAGTGCCTGGGGCCTGCCGCCGCCGACGTTCTTCACCGAGAAGACTTCACAACGCGGCGCACAGGTGACGATATCGCGCGAGCAGGTATCGGTCGGCGGCGGCGGCAGGCTGGAATTCGGCCGCCTGCGTGAAGCGCTTGAAAAGCTGACCGGCGACGCGGGTTGGAAATTTCAGTGTGAAGCCGTCCATACGCCATGATTTCCGTGCCGTCAGTCTAGGAGTTTGTCGGGCATGATGAGGAATTCATTCTGCTCGGCGTTAAATTTGAATTTTTTTTAAGGAGGCGCCCGTGAACATCAAACTCATCAATCTGAAATGCATCTCCATTGCATTTGCGTTCGTGCTGACCGCTCCTGCGACGGTGGCTCATGCGCAGGAGGCGAATACGGCCAAGGCCAAGCAAACAGCAGCACGCAAGGCTTCGTGTGAGCAACAACGCCTAACCTGCCAGAAGGATTGGGCGCAGATCAACAGTTTCGGCATGCCGGTCACCCCGCCGGACAAGACCAAGCTGTGCTGGGACGGCTTTTACGCCTGCGTAAAGTAGAGGGGCGCTGAGCATTTAATTTTGCTCAATGTCTACTCGGATCGCGGCCATCTGGCGGGGAGGACGAGGCCAGGATGAACGATAAGGCCGATTCTGCGCATTCCGAAGCCTTTTCCGCGCCTGCTCCCGGCGCGAGGGCTCGGCGAACACGAATCAAGGCAGGATTGAATTTCCTATCTGTCATATGAACCGCTGACGAATGGATCCCCCATGTCTGGGCCACACCCCCTTCGGGTCCAGATGCGGAATTCTCTCCTCGAAGGGATGGAGGCGCAAATGAGGAAGTCCCTTGGAATCCTTGTCGATTGCAGAGAGAGGAATCATACGATGACGCGTTCATTGTTGTTCGTACAACGGGCTTTGCTGGTCCTTGGCATCGTCGCCGCGATGACTGCCCCATCTCTTGCCCAGAACGTCACGGTGCCGAACGTCGTCGGCAAGAACGCCTACACCGCAACGAAGGAATTGCATGCTGCTGGACTCAATGCCGACGATCGCCACAGTACGGCTGTCCCGCCGAACGACCCGCGCGCGGACAAGGTGTATCAAACCAGGCCGGAGGCGGGAAAGTCCGTGCCCAAGGGATCAGTGATCGAAGTGTATTGGCGGCAGGGCGTGGGTCAAGTCATCCCACCGAAGGGCTCGCAGGAAACGGTGCAGCAGGCAGTGGAGAGAGCGGAGAAGGCGGAGAAGGCGGCGAAAGCGGCTATTGCGCAAAAAAACAAAGAAATGACGGATCGGGCAGACGCGCAACGGCGAACGGCCGAGTTGGCGCGGGCGAAATCGGAGGAAAACAGGTTACGCATCCAGGCAGAGGGGAGGGCGAAAGTGGCTGCAGAGCAGGCGGCGAAAGAGGCTGCGGCGAAGGCGGCTATTGCGCAAAAAAACAAAGAAATGACGGATCGGGCAGACGCGCAGCGGCGAACGGCCGAGTTGGCGCGGGCGAAATCGGAGGAAAAGAGACGTGAGCAGGTGAAGTGGGGTGCATGCACAGCTAACGGATTTACGAATTGCGGGCCGAAGCCGAAGCCGTAGGAGAGATAAAATCCCGAAAGGCGAAAATAAAGGAAGCGGACGGGTCCTGGACTGGATCGGGGAATCGACGCCGGACGTGGCTGCCTGGCTACACCCGAAAATGCCGCACCTCGATGCCTGTCTCAGACTGCCTGCAACCTCGCCGCGGGAAAAGCGGCTGGCGGCATGCCAGTGACATTCAGTGCCACTGGGAATAAGCTTGGCCGTGCCGGCGTTTATAATGAGCGCGCGCTGGTCATGGCAGCCTGCCAGTCCACGGCGCGGACTTTCCACTGGAGGAGTGCAATGAACAAGACAAGATTTGGCACGGTCGTATCGGTCGCGCTGTTGGCGCTGGGCCTCATTGGCGGCGCACAGGCGCAACAATCCAAGATGACGTTCTTCATCACCAGCACCGGTTCTGGCAAGGGCGCGGACCTGGGCGGCCTGGCGGGCGCGGACAAGCACTGCCAGTCGCTCGCAAGCGCAGCAGGCGCGGGCAAGCACACATGGCACGCCTATCTGAGCGCGAGCGCCGCCGACGGCAAGCCCGCCGTCAACGCGCGCGACCGTATCGGCAAAGGGCCGTGGCACAACGCGGAGGGAAGACTCATCGCGCGCAATGTCGCTGAACTGCACGGCCTCAACAACATCAACCGGATGACTGCATTGACCGAGAAGGGGGAACGCGTCAACGGCCGCGCCGACGCGCCCAACATGCACGACATCCTCACCGGCTCGCAACCGGACGGCACGGCGGTCGCCGGCGGCAAAGATACGACCTGCGGCAACTGGACGAAGAGCGGCGAAGGCGCGGCGATGGTCGGCCACCACGACCGGTGGGGCCTGCGCGATGACGCGCCCTCCGTGTCCTGGAACGCCTCGCATCCCTCGCGCGGCTGCAGCCAGGACAACTTGCGCAGCTCGGGCGGCGCGGGAATGCTGTACTGCTTCGCTGCCAACTGATGCAAAAGAAATGCGAACCGTGCGGAGTCGGTGAAAATCCGACTCCGCGTCCACTTATAGGCTAACGTAGACGGCGGCCCGGATCGCCGCTACCGTGTCGCCACATCATCTTTCGAGGAACGTCATGGCAAAAGCCTACTGGATTGCATTCTATCGATCGATCAAAAACCCCGACGCCCTCGCCGCTTACGCCAAACTCGCCGGCCCGGCGATCCAGGCCGCGGGCGGGCGGTTTCTGGTCCGCGGCGTGCCTGCGAAGACCTACGAGGCGGGACTCGACCAGCGCGTGGTCGTGATCGAGTTCGACAGCGTGGCGCAGGCGACCGCCGCGCACGACAGCCCTGCTTATCAGGCGGCGCTCAAGGCGCTGGGCGTCGGCGCGGTGGAACGGGACATGAGGATTGCGGAAGGCGTCGCCTGAAAATTGCCCCGAGGCCGGGGGATCGTGAGTTTGATTGCGTTACCGGACAATGAGCGGCGGCGTGCGCAGGTCTATCGCCGGCGCTCGTGAAAAGCGGTCCGGCCACGACCAGTTTCCCGCAGTCGGACCATAACCTAACCAATTGTTTTTATTATATTTTATTAAAAATAGGGGCAAAATCGATTTTCTTTCCAATGCTGCCCACAAAGCAGCAGCCACCCCCCGCCGCGCGCGTGATGCAAACCAAGAGTTTCGAAATGCCGTGAAACCGTGAGGTCGTCACGAACCGAGTCCAAGCCCTCGCCGCAGTTCGCGTGCCGTGTGTGCGCGCCCGTAGACCGCGGCGCCGACATCAAACTCTTTCGCGCGCGACAGCGGCCCCACCACGACCGGCTCGAAGCCGGCATCTTCCACCAGGCGTTGAGCGATCCCGAGCGCCGCCTTGTCGTCGGCGGCAAGCGGAATCGCCGCTTTCTCGCCCTTGCGGTGCGCTTCGCTCTTCAGCTCCCAGTGCGGCAGCGAATTGAAGGCACGGACCAAGCGCACGCCGGGCAGCAATTCAGCCGAGGCCACGCCCGTGCCCTTGGCGCGCGCCGCGTGGGCCATGTCGCCATCGCGCGAGGGATAGGGGTTGCCGGTTTCGAGCACCACTTTGCCCTTGAGTTCAGCCGCGTAGTCACGCCCCACCTGCGGCAGTGCGCCGTACGGCACCGAGATCAGCACGACTTCGCCGAACACCGCGGCCTCGCGCGGTGTTCCGGCCCGCACTTTCGGGCCGAGACGAGCGGCGAATTCCTTGAGCTGGTCGGGATGGCGCGAGGAAATCAGCAGTTCATGGCCGGCCTTGGCCCACAGCTCCGCCAGCGTGCCGCCGATCTTGCCCGAGCCAATGATGCCGATCTTCATGCTGCGCTGTTCTGCCCCCGCGGCGCGCGCTGCGAGCGGCAGGCCGGCCAGCGCCACGCCTGCGGCAGTAATGAAAAGAAATTGACGGCGGCCTTGCTTCATCGCGTCAATGCTTTTGCCAGTTGCAACAACTCCTTGTGCAACGCTTCCGGGATTTCTATGCCTTCCGCGCGCGCCTTGGCGACGCTCTGATGGCGGCGCGCGCCGGGCAGGCGCACGCCCTCGTCGGCGAGCATGGCCGCGACCATCACTTCGAGACGCGAGAAGTACGACTCCGCGCCCGCCAGCGCATCGGGATCGATGGCAAGTATCGCATGGCCGATGCGCGGCGCGCTGCCGGGCTCGAAGTAGGAGTCGTTCTCAAAGCTGAACGCGGCGCCGGTGAGCGCCACGCACAGCACTTCCACCATCAGCGCCAGCGCCGTGCCTTTGACGCCGCCGAGCGCGGTGAGGCTGCCGGTCGTCAGCGCAGTCTTGGCGTCGGTGGTCGGGTTGCCGTCGCGGTCCACCGCCCAGCCGGGCGGGATCGGCCGGCCTTCCTTGGCGTAGAGCATGATCTTGCCGCGCGTGACCTCGGTGAGCGAAAGATCGACGACGATGGGGGCTGCGGCCTTTCTCGGAAAAATTGCCGCAATGGGATTAGTGCCGAAGAACGACCTTTTGCCGCCCCAGGCATTGATCGCCGACGGTGAATTGGTGAACGCCAGCCCGACCAACCCCGCTTCCGCCACCGGCGCCAGATGGTAGGCGGCGGCGCCGAAGTGATGGCTGTTGGTGACGCCGCAGAAGGCAACGCCGTATTTTTTCGCGCGCTTGATGACTTCCCTGACCGCAATTTCCGCGGCCACGTACGCGAGCCCGCCCGCGGCGTCGATCAGGCAGGTGCCGCCTTTTTTCCTGACGATCTTCGCTTTCGCCTTGCCGTTGGCGCGGCCTTCGCGCAAATGCTGCGCGTAGAGCGCAACGCGCGACACGCCGTGGGTCGCGAGCCCGTCCATGTCGGCGGCGACCAGTGCCTGCGCGGTCGCCTGCGCCATGGACTTGGACGCGCCGGCTTTTTTAAGGCCGCGGGCAGCGAGATCGGTCAGCGCATCGAGCGATAACTTCGGCATTAATCGACTTTCGTGCCCGACTGCTTCGCGACATCCGCCCACTTCACCGCTTCGGCCTTGTAGAACGCCGAGAATTCCGCCGACGTGTTGCCGCCGGGTTCGGCGCCCTCGGCGCGGATGCGCTGCACGACCTCGGGCGATTTGACGGCAGTCACCCATTCGCGATACAGCTTGTCCTGCACGGCCTGCGGCGTCTTCGCCGGCGCGAACAGGCCGTTCCATTGCAGCGCGAGATGGCCCGGCACGCCGGCCTCTTCCATCGTCGGCACGTTCGGCACCACCGCCGAGCGGGTCTTCGCGGCAACACCGAGCCCGCGCAGCCTGCCGGTGTTGATGAGCGGCGCCGCGACCGGCATCACGACAAATGCCACCTGCGATTCGCCAGTCAGCACCGCCACCGTGGCCGGCGCAGCGCCCTTGTACGGCAGATGTGTAATCCGCGTGCCGGTTTTCACGCGCAGCATTTCCATCGCCATATGCGACATCGTGCCGGTGCCGGCCGACGAATAATCGAGCGAGTTCGGTTTGGATTTGGCGAGCGCCACCAGATCCTTGACGTTCTTCACCGGCAGCGCCGGATGCGCGACCAGCGCAAACGGGTACGACGAGGCCATCGAGATGGCCGTCAGGTCGCGCACCGGGTCGTAGCTGAGCTTTTTGTAGATCGCCGGGCTGATCGACAGCGACGAGTTGGCGAACAGCACCGTGTAGCCGTCGCCGGGCGCCTTGGCGACGATGTCGGCCGCGATGTTGCCGCTGGCGCCGGCGCGGTTGTCGACGATGACCTGCTGGCCGAGCTGCGCGGAGTATTTCTGGGCAATGATGCGCGCGATGAGGTCGCTGCCGCCGCCGGCCGGAAACGGCAGCACCATGCGGATCGCCCGCGTGGGAAATTCCTGGGCTGGCGCAGGCGCGGCTAACACCAGCACCCCGCCGGTTACGACGACACCGAACGTGCAACGAACCGCGCGCGCGACAGAAGTGGCCATGATTTCCCCCTTTTGATCAAGACTAGAGCCGGACAGCGAGTTTCCCTCGCAGACCGGGAAAAATCAAGTCAGAGCTGACCTCCACTGAGTTTGATCTTACTTCGCATGGTTGACGGGTTTCCGGCCAATGGGGTACCATGATGACCAGAATTCTGGTCTTACTTTATTGAGAGGTTGCGGATGGCAAAAACGTTGTCCTTGTCTGAGGTGAAGACGCGGTTGCCGGAGCTGATCGCCGGGGTCCAGGACCGCGAGGAGGAGGTCGTGGTCACCAAGAATGGCCGGCCTGCCGCGATCCTGATCAATGTGCGAGAGTATGCGCGGCTGAAAGAGACCTTGGACGTCCTCAGCGATCCCGCGCTGATGAAACAGATCTCCCGGAGCCGGGCGTTCTACCGGTCCGGCGGGAAAGGGCTCGCCTTCGAGGACGTGTTCGGTGAGCCGGTCACCCCGGTCAAGAAACGGCGCAGTGCGTGAAGCCCTTCCGTCCGGACATCCCTCCGCATGTGGCTGAGGTGATCCGGTCTCTGCATCCCGACCTGAAACGTCCCATCAAAGCCGCCGTTCGTGCCATTGCCGCCGACCCTGAGTGCGGGGTGCCGCTGCTGCGCGAACTCGACGGGTTGTGGAAATACCGCGTCCGCCGCTTTCGGATCGTCTACGCCATCGACCGCAAGACGCGCGTCATCCGCCTCATGGCCGTTGGCCATCGCCGGCATGTGTATGAGGAGCTGTCCACCCGGCTGCGGAGAACGACGTAATTGCGGGAACATGATAAATAGGGGTGACTTTTCCTCAAGAAGAAAACCCGGAGAGCCTTATGGCTATTGGCTTTCAAGGCGACGACGGGTGAAAGATTGAAGGCGTGACGCGAAATGCGCGGCGCGCATCCTCGTCCGAACCGTTAACATCCATAAATGGGGTCACTAACCCCATTCAAGTTTCACGGAGGAACCATGAACTGGTCTTTCGTAGAAGTCTTCAAGGCACCGGTCTCAATGGGCGCTGCGAAGACACGACAGGTCTCCAAAATGCCTGACTGGGATTCAGCGGACGTGATATCGGTCGCGCTTCAGAAGGCAGCGGCCCAGATTCAAGGACGCCTCGATAAAACCTTGGCGCACTGGGACATTAAACTGGGCCAATTAGGCGGTGACCCTCAACGCCATGAATGGCAGCACTTCCGCCCACTACGCCTACGGAGAGAGGAAGACTGGTCCGACTGGCTTGCGCACTTGCTTGCGACTAGCAAATCAGGTCAGTTGGGATACAAACTGTTCCGCGAAATCGTGGGTTCCAAGCGACAGGGCGATTTCAGCCGTCCTGAAGTCGAGCGTGAAGTTGTTGTTGGAAATAGGAGGGCAGACATCGTTCTGGTCACTGGGGATCGCGTGGGTATTCACGTCGAGGTGAAGATCTGGGATCGCCAGTTTGAAAAGACCAGTGAAACGAGTGCGTTGGTGGCTGACGCTTTCGTTTCGAAGCGTGGACCCCCCGTCACGGTGTGGCACAACGTGCTCTTAGTACCCGAGGACCCAAAGGAAGGGGTAGTGCTCGATGAATACCACACGGGCGTGGAGATCGAACCGATGGTCTGGGCGCACGTGGCCAACTCTATTCGATCCATCCTGGCTGGAGCGGATTCAGATGTAGAAGAGATCTCTTGGCGCGTGTGGGCATGGTCTTTCGTTGGGTGTATCGAGCAGCAGATTCTTAAATTCAACGCCGCGATGCTCCGGCGGGCCCAGTCACCGTCGCTAGCCCTGCGTCTACTTCACCACCTCGAACAGGGAGAAGATAATGACAGATGAGGTCAAGGAGTTCTTGGACATCGGCCTACAAAAGTATCCAGAGGCCCGCGCGGCTGTAGATGCTTTCGTCGAGGCCGTACAGGGGAAGCTGCGGAGCGTATTTCACGTGCTGCCAGCCGGCGAATGGAAGTTTGTGGGTACCGTTGGGCTAAATCAGGAAGCTAACTGTTTGTCCGTTTGGCAGGAGATTCAGCTTCCAAAACAACGCAAGGCGTGGTTGGACGCGGGCCTGTGGTGGGACTGGCAACTCACGCAGGACAAGTGCGTTTACTACGCCAACATTTTTTACTCGAATGGTGTTCCGTTGCGATTCGACTACGGCTCCAAAGTAGAAGGTGTTTTGATGGCAAAGGACAAGGAAGGCGCGTATCTGTACCGTCCAGCCAAGAGCGTGGAGACCTTGGAGTCTGACCTCAAGGTGTTGATTGAAGCTCGCTTGGCGCAGCCGAACAGAGCTAAGTGATCATCCTGCGGGTGCGAGCGCACGAGGTCGGTTCTTGACTTTACGCTTAGCAAGCAAACAGAGAGGCGGCCCTGGCATTCCCCTTCATGCGGCAAGTCGCTCGGGGTCAGCACCGTAGTTGACCTCGTGAAACTCGCCAAAGCCCGGCCCGACCAGCTCAACTACGGATCGGGTGGCAACGGCGGGGCGGCAGGGGGGCGTCGGGGTCAGTGTAACTTTTCCCGCGCGCGGGCGGAAATGTTACTGCGACCCCATTTATCGCATTTATCGAAATCCATTTATCGAAATCATGCCGGGTGGCAAGACGGCTCTCGGCTCGCAGCCAATCGGCGAGTAGTCGGCCCACCCATTCGATACAACCTTGAACCGTTAAACCAGCCAAATCCTTAGCGCTACGCTTGCTCCACGAAGATGCCCGGAATGTCCTGGTGTTGATGCAACACGCGAACGATATCCAGGTAATCCGGCCGTTCGAAATAGAAAACCAGATAAGGAAAACGCTCAATAATCGAAAAGCGCAATCTTTCGACATCCAGCAAATCGGCGTATCGCAGCGAGCCTGCTTCGGGGAAGCGCTCGATCCGTTGCATGCAGGCGTCCATCTCCCGCACGAAATCGGCAGCGATCACAGTGCCCGCGACTCTCAGATAGTGATCGAACGCCTTGCCAATATCCTGCTGTGCGAGCGCGCGCTGAATCGCCGACTTCATGCACCGGCTGGTGGCTTTGCGCGTTTCAGCAGGTCACCACGCAGTTCACCCCACGGCTTGCCGGGCGGCGAATTCAGGCCGGCGGCAATGAGTGCGCGCATCTGCTCCTTGGCCGCTTCCAGCTCATCCTTGCGAACCAGGTCACGCACATACTCGCTGTGAGAGCCATATCCGCGGTCGGCGACACGCTGATCGACGAAGGCTTTCAGCGTGTCCGGCAACGAGATATTCATGGTAATTGTTGGCATGTGATCACTTTATCAGGGTTGGCAAGCTTTGCCAACCCTGCGTTTTCTGCGAACGCCGATACCAGGGGCGGTAGTATATAAATATATATTTTTAAACAATATTTATATATTCATGATGAATGTCTCCTGCAACTCAGTCGATGTCACGCAGCAGCCGTTTCTCTCAAAAGTGTCTCGCCGGGTTTGACCCGCGTGAACTGCACCGGACGCGTGGAGATCTCAAAGCGGCCCTCGCGCCAGCCGACGCATACGTAGCGCGAGCTGTCGAGGTCGCGCACGTCGGGAAAATCGGCGCGGAAATGTGCGCCGCGCGAATCCTCCCGCGCCATCGCCGACTCGCGGATGGCCTTCGACACCAGCAGCAGGTTTTTCAGGTTCATCCAGTCGTGCCAGGTCATGTTGAAGGCGAGATTCGAATCGGCAATGCCGGTTGCATCGAGCCGCGCTTCGAGTTCGTCGAGCGCGGCTTCCGCGCGCTTCAGGCCCGCCGCATCGCGGACGATGCCGACATCGTCCCACATCAGGTCGAAAAGTTTTTCGCGGATGGCGTTGAGATCTCCCGCGGGTTTGCCGAGCGGCGCGCGCCAACGCGCCACCGCCTCGGCTACGGCAAACGGATCGGGTTCGTTAAAACTGCCGTTCGCCTTGACCCAGCGCGGCATCGAGTCGCCGGCAATGCCGCCGAATACCGTCGAATTCGCCACGCCATTGCCGCCCAGGCGGTTGGCGCCGTGCACGCCGCCCGAATCCTCGCCCGCCGCGAACAGGCCGGGCAGATCGGTGGTGCAGTCGGTCTTGAACACGACGCCGCCCATCATGTAGTGCGCGGTGGGCACGACGTCGACCAGGCCCGACACCAGGTCGAAACCGCAGTCGGCGCAGCGCTCGACCATGCCCTTGAACATCTTGCGCACCATCACCGGATCGAGATGGCGCATGGTGATATAAAGCCCGCCGCGCGGCCCGACCTTGCCCTTGCGCATCTGGTCGTACATGCCGCGGCTGACGATGTCGCGCGTCGCGCGCTCGCCACGCTCGTCGTAGAGATGCATGAAGCGCTCGCCGGCACCGTTGAGCAGTTGGCCGCCGGCGCCGCGCAGACCCTCTTCGATGATGGTTCCGGTGATGCGGGTGTGGGGCCCGGCGATGAGGCCGGTCGGATGGAACTGCACCATCTCCATGTCGCGCAGCGTCAGTCCCGCGCGCAGCGCCATCGCCATGCCGTCGCACGTCTTGTCGCCCGACGGCGTGTGGTACTTG
>CAYIRZ010000034.1:0-14336 GCA_964365845.1 uncultured Streptomycetaceae bacterium | reverse complement strand
CCGAAGTCGAGCATCACGCCGTTGCCGCCGTGCAATTCCACCGCATGCTGGCACACTTTGAGGACTTCTTCGGAGGCGAATACCTTGGCCATGCTGCAGAGCTGATCGGCGTCCGCGGCGCTCTCGTCGACCGCGCGCGCGGCCTCGCGCAGCAGGCTGCGCACGGCACAGAGCTTGGTGGCCATATCGGCGAGCCGCAGGGCAACCGCCTGATGCTTGATCAGTATGCGCCCGCCCTGCACGTAGTTCTGCACGTAATCGGCGGTGCGCTCGAACGCGGCCATGCCGACCCCCAGGTTCTTCGAGCCCTGGATGATTTTTCCGGGGCGGAAATACACCGCGGCCTTGCCCATCGCGGTGTTTTCAACCAGAAGATGGTCCTTGGGTACGGCACAGTCCTCGAACACGATCTCGGCGTTGTTATTGTAGCGGCCGCCCATGGTTTCATTGCAGCGCATGACGACGAGCCCGGGGGTGTCGCGCGGCACAAGAAAGCACGAAGTGCCCTGCAGCATGCCCACGCCCGGCTTGGTGTTGGCGTAGACGACATAAAGACTGGCGTCGTAGCCGTTGGTGATGAACTGCTTGCGCCCGTTGATCACCCACTTGTCGCCCTTGATCACGGCCTTGGTCTGCATCGCCGCTTCGGGCACGTTGTAAGGGAGCCAGCGATCCGAGGCGCCGCGCGGTTCCGTGAGGCAGTGCGACATGAGAAAACCGGGATCTTCGGCGATGCGCGGAAACCAGATCTCCTGGAGATGGCGCGGCGCGAGGTTGCGGAGCAGCACCGAGACCTTCCAGATCTGCACCAGCTTGTCGGCGAGACCCGCATCGCCGCGCGCGACCTCCTCCGAGACGACGGCGAAAGTCTGCACCTCGCTCGCGGGATCGATCGGCGTGCCCCCGAACTCCTCCGGCACGCCGAGGGTGCGGATGCCGACCTTGTGGGCCTGCTCGAGGATCGAGCGCGGCAGGCGATCTTCCGGTTTCATGATCCATTCGCGCTGCCAGTGGTCACGATTGAAGGGGATGACGAAGTCGTCGACAAAGGCGCGGCAGGCCTGCCGCATCATCCGCGTTTCCTCCGAGAGGCCGCGATCAATCATGTCCATCATGGGGTTCATGTGGTATTTCTTTCCTTTAACGAGGAGGTAAAAAAACGAGCGTGCATCATTCGACCTTGAGCCCGACCGCCTTCACTACCTTGGCGTTCTGTGCCATCGAATCCTGTACCAGCTTGCGGAATTCTTCCGGCGTTCCGGTGACAACCTCCGTTGCCTGCACGGCGAGCGCCTTCTTCACATCGGGCAGATTCACGGTCTTCACCACCGCCGCCCGCAGTTTCTCGATGATCGGCTTCGGCGTGCCCTTCGGCACGAAGAAACCCTGCCACCCGCTGTAATCGAAGCCCGGGAGGGTCTCGGCGATCGGCGGAAGGTTGCTCAGCAGCGACGAGCGCTTGGGCAGGCTGTGGCCGATTGCGCGCAGGCGTCCGGAGTTGACGTGCGACATCACGGCCGCCGCCGGCGTGAGGGTCCACTGTGATTCTCCGGCGATGACCGAGGCGACCGAAGCCCCGCCGCCCTTGTACGGCACGTGCAGCGACTGGAAGTTGCCGGCCTGCAGGAAATACGTGCCGGAAAGATGGCTTTGCGAGCCAGGCCCGGCGGAGGCCATGTTGACCGCGCCGTTTCGCGCCTTGCAGTAGTCGATCAGTTCCTTCACCGATTTGACCGGCAACGAGGGATTGACCACCAGCACGTTGGGTGTCACCGCAAACTGCGTGACAAAGTCATAGTCCTTTACCGGGTCGAAGGAGGGTTTTTTCTGGAGCAGCACGGCGATCGTCGATGCCGCCGTGGTTGCGGCGATCAGCGTGTAGCCGTCCGGCGCGGCATCCTTGGCGATCTCCATGCCGATGATGCCGCCGGCGCCGGCGCGGTTGTCGACCACGATCTGCTGGCCCATGACTTCGCCCAGTTTGCTGGCGACGATGCGGGTCAGGGTATCCACCGAACTGCCCGGAGCATTCGGAACAAGCAAGCGTATCGGCCGGTCGGGATAGTTCTTCACCGAGTCCGCGCCCACCCCCGGCACGCCGTAGCCCAGCGTGCAAAAAGCGAGCATCGCCGTTAAGAGCTTTCCGGATTTCATAGCATTTCTCCTCTGGTTGTTTGAATGATTACCATGAATTCTGCCCCAGCCCGCGCCGGGCGGAAAGCGTCTTCAGCCCGCCTAGAGCGGTAAGACATAGCATAACCTGACCATGCCTCGCGCACAAATGTCCGGAACCAGTCGCGCGCGGAGTTGTCACTGTAATCTGTGATTTTCGGATAAGATTAAACCATGGCATTGCGTAAATGGATTGTTGCGGCGCTGGTGGTGGTGCTTTCCGGCTGCGCCACCGCCCCGGTCAATTACACCGGCGCGGACGCGCCGCGCACCGGGCAGATCGAGCCGCTCAAGGCGCAGCGGCCCGTCATAGGGCTCGTGCTCGGCGCCGGTGGCGCGCGCGGTTTCGCGCACGTCGGCGTCATCAAGGCCCTGGAGGCCGCGGGCATAGAGCCCGATCTGCTGGTCGGCACCAGTTCCGGCGCGATCGTTGCTTCGCTTTATGCGGGTGGTTACCGCTCGGAATCACTCGAAAAAATCGCCCTGCAGATCGAGGACGGCGATCTTTTCGACTTCACGCTGTTCGGCCCCGGCGTCATCGAAGGCGACCGTCTGCAGGGTTTTGTCAACGAGACGCTCGGCAACCGGCCCATCGAGAAGCTCGACAAGCCGTTTGCCGCGATCGCCGCGGAGCGCGAAACCAGCCGCATGACGGTGTTCAATCAAGGCAACACCGGCATGGCGGTGCGCGCTTCGGCGAGCGTACCCGAGCTGTTCTGGCCGGTGATCATACGCGGCGCGCAGTACGTCGACGGCGGGGTGGCGAGCCGCGTGCCGGCGCCGGTGGCGCGCGCCATGGGCGCCGACATCGTCATCGCGGTCGACGTGTCCTGGCGCGGATCGGCGGAGGCCGCGCTGGCCGATGTCGTGATCCGGCCGCCGACCATCCGTTCGCGCATTACCGATTTCAACCACAAGCTCGAAAACATGGCGGCCGGCGAGGAAGCGACGCGCACCGCCATTCCGCGCATCCGCGAGCTGATTGCGCGCGTCACCGCCGAGAAAACGCGCAGCGCGAACCTCGACCGCATTCCGGTCAGCGCGCTCGCGCGTTAGGAGTTTGTCGGACTTGTGTCCGACAAACTCCTAACAGGCAGGACCGTTGCGAGAGCTGGGTTTCGACGATGGGAATATTCGACGCCTGCGCGAGCGCGGCGTTATCTGACTGCGGCGATCCAGCGCGTTCGCGACACGCTTCCGATGCGCCAGTTGGCGATCGCCCATTGCCAGAATTCCCCGATTCCCGCCGAGGCCAGTTGCGGCGGGAACTGCTGACCGAGGAAGCGCAGCGCTTCGACCAGGGACGGCAGCGGCCGCGATGCATTTACAGGCGTTGCGAGCGTTTGTTTGCTGAGTTTTTCGCCGCGCTCGTTTACGGCAACCGGCAAATGGACGTAGCGCGGCACCGGTAGACCGAGCAGGCGCTGCAGGTAAATCTGGCGAGGGGTCGAGTCGAGCAGGTCGGCGCCGCGCACCACGTCGGTGATCCCTTGTTCGGCATCATCGACGACCACCGCCAGTTGATAGGCGTATACCTGATCGTAGCGATAGAGCACGAAGTCGCCGATCTCGGTTTCCAGATTTTGCGCGATGCGGCCCTGCAATGCGTCATCGAATTCGATGGCGGCGCCGCGTGTATCGATGCGTAGCGCGCGCGCGGCCCGGCCCGGCGGCAGGCCCGGGCGGCAGGTGCCGGGATAAATGTAGCCTTCGATGCCGGCGATGCCGGAATCGGCGATCTCGCGCCGGCTGCAGGCGCAGGGATAAACCAGGCCGCGTTGCCGCAGTTCGTGCAGCGCGGCGTGATAGGCAGCGCCGCGCGCGCTCTGCTGCACGACGGGGCCGTCCCAGTGCATGCCGCAGGCTTCGAGCGTGCGCAGGATGTCGTCGCCGGTCCCCGGCACCACGCGCGGCGGATCGAGGTCTTCGATGCGCACCAGCCACTCGCCGCCGCGGGCCTTCGCTTCGAGATAGCTGCCTACGGCCGCTACCAATGAACCGAAGTGCAGCGGTCCGGTGGGAGAGGGCGCGAAACGGCCGCGATAAGGTTTCATGCGCTACAGTGTAATGCGTAAAAGAAATTTGCCACAGAGGACACAGAGGACACAGAGGACACAGAGAAAACCAAAAACTTTAACTAGGATAAACCCGTGTGCGGCAAACGCAATTTTTCCCCAATAGTTGAGAAACATATGGCGCAGGCACTTCTGCTGCAGGCTCAGAAAACCCGTTTTGTTTTTTTTAGCTTGCGTTTCTGGAGGGAAGAATGAAAGTCAAAGCCGCCGTCGCGTACAAGGCCGGAGCACCGCTCGTCATCGAAACCGTCGATCTGGAAGGTCCGAAAGCCGGCGAAGTGCTGGTCGAGATCAACCGCGGCTTCGATTTGATGCGCGCCGGCGAATCCATACGCAGCGTTGTGGTGTTCTGAGCCGCGTTTTTTGCCGCAACACGAGCGGCGCAAGTTCAGGCAAAATTACATCTTTACCAGTTTGCGTTTTCCCCCATGGCAGCGCCACTACTGACAGAGCTTCCCTATCATTCCAACAGCGCCGCGCTTTTCGAGGCGATCGCCGATCTGCCGTGGGCGGTTTTCCTCGACAGCGGCCGGCATCACCCGGCGCGGTCGCGCTACGACATCCTCGCCGCCCAGCCGTTTGTGCGCCTGATTACGCGCGGCAATCTGACCGAGATCCATGCCGACGGGATCGAACTCTCGCGCGAAGATCCTCTCGAGTTGCTGAAACGCTATCTTGAACTCGATCCCGGCTGCGGCCAGTCCGATGACGGCCTGCCGTTCTGCGGCGGCGCCATCGGCTATTTCGGCTACGATCTGGCGCGGCGGCTGGAGTCCCTGCCCGCCGTGGCGGAAGACGCCGAGAAGATTCCCGATATGGCAGTCGGCATCTACGACTGGGCGGTGGTGGCCGATCACGTCGAGCGCAGAAGCTGGCTGGTAGGGCAGGGGCGCGACCCCGACACCGATATCAAATGGAACGGCCTGGTCAGGCGTTTCAGCGAGACGCGACCGGAGAAACCGAGAGTGCCGTTCCGCATTACCTCGCCGGTCGCCTCCAATATGACGCGCGAGTCGTATGGCCGCGCTTTCCGCCGCATCCACGAATACATCGAGAACGGCGATTGTTATCAGGTCAATCTGGCGCAGCGCTTTGCGGCGGCTGCCTCCGGCGATCCGTGGCTGGCCTATCAGGCGCTGCGCGTGATCAACCCGGCGCCTTTTTCCGCCTACCTCAGCACGCCGTACGCGCAGATACTGTCGGCTTCGCCGGAGCGTTTCCTGAAAGTGGAAAACGGTCATGTGGAGACCCGGCCGATCAAGGGCACGCGGCCGCGCGCGGGGCACCTGCGGCTGGATGCCGAACTCGCGGAAGAACTGCGCAACAGCGAGAAGGACCGCGCCGAAAACGTCATGATCGTCGACCTGCTGCGCAACGACCTGTCGAAGAACTGCGCGCCCCACTCGGTGAAAGTGCCGAAGCTGTTCGATGTCGAGACGTTTGCCACGGTGCATCATCTGGTGAGCACCGTGACCGGACAACTCAGGCCCGGGCGCGACGCGCTCGACCTGCTGCGCGGCTGTTTTCCGGGCGGTTCGATTACCGGGGCGCCCAAGCTGCGCGCGATGCAGATCATCGAAGAGATTGAACCGCAGCGCCGCGGCGTCTATTGCGGAGCGATCGGCTACGTAGGCTTCGACGGCAACATGGACACCAATATCGCGATTCGCACCCTGATCTATTCGGGCGGCGTCATGCGCTTCTGGGCCGGCGGCGGCATCGTCGCCGACTCCCGGCTCGAGGACGAGTATCAGGAAACCTTCGACAAGGCGGCGGCGATGCTGAAACTCCTGCAGCAAAGCGCGGTGAGTCAGGCGGGAGCCTGACCGGATCGTTCATAGTTCGAGTTTAATCCCCGCCTGCTTCACCACTTTCACCCATTTCGCGAGGTCTTCGCGAATGAAGGCGCCGAGTTCTTCGCTGGTGCTGGGTTGCACTTCCGCGCCGAGCGAGTCGAAGCGGGTTTTGATGGCCGGGGTGGCGAGAACCTTGACCAGGGTGGCATTGAGCTTGGCCACGATTTCGCGCGGCGTCGCAGCGGGGGCGAGAACGCCAGTCACGGTGCTCGCATCGAAACCGGGCACGCCGGACTCCGCCAGCGTCGGCACTTCGGGAAGCAATGCCGCCCGCTGGGCCGTGGTGACCGCGATTGCGCGAATGCGGTTCGCGCGTATGTACGGCAGCGCCGAGGAAATCTGGTCCACATGGGCGAAGACGTGACCGGCGAGGAGATCGACTAGCGCCTGCCCACTGCCTTTGTACGGGATCAGCGTCATGCGCGCGCCGGTCGAGATCATGAACAGTTCCGCGATCAGGTGGTTGGTGGTGCCGACGCCGGCATTGGCCATCAGCAACTTGCCGCCCTGTGCTTTTGCGACTGCAATCAATTCCTTCGTGGTCTTCACCGGCAGCGAGGGGTGGACGACGATGGCGAGCGGCACCACCGCCACGCGTCCCACCGGCGCGAAGTCGCGCACGATGTCGTAAGGCAGTTTCGGATAAAGCGCCGGGCCGTTGGTCATGACGCTGCTGGAAGCCATCAGCAGCGTGTGGCCGTCGGGGGCGGCCTTGGCGACGAAATCGGTGCCGATCGTGCCGCCGGCGCCGGCGCGGTTTTCCACGATCACCTGCTGGCCGAGAGCCTGGCTCAATCCACTCGAGATGGTGCGGGCCGTGATGTCGACATTGCCGCCCGGCGCGAACGGCACGATCAGGCGTATCGGCCGCGTCGGATAACTTTGTGCGGCCGCGTTTGACGCGACGATAGCAAAACAGATGGCGGCAAGTGCCGCGGCGCCCATGCGAATCATTTTATTCCTCCCTGGTGTAGGCCGAGCTGCGGTCATTATAAGCGCATCGAAGGGCTGTTCGCGCGTCTCGCTCTATCGCATGCATCTCTACGCGCTGCACGGCTTCAGCAAGGTGCTGTTCGACACGCTGGCGCGCATGATCACGCGGCGCACGGGCCGCTGGTGAAATTGCATTGAAACTCTGTGGCTGATTTTAATCTGCTGCGCGCAGCGCGTGCTCAAGCCAGCCCGGCTCCTGCAGCCGCTTCACGAACCACTGCAGGGCCTTGCCCTTGTGCTCGGTGCGCCAGGTGAGGAACAGCGGCGCGCTGTGTTTCGGTTCTTCCGTTTGCTTGATGACCAGCCTGCCCGCGGCCGCTTCGCGTTCGGCAATATGGCGCGGCAGATTGCCGACGCCGAGTCCCATGCACTGGGCCGCGACTTTGGCGGCGAGATCGTGGACGGTCAGCGTTTCCTGGCCGGAGAGCAGTCCCGCCGTGCGCGGCGGCAGGTTGCGCGAGCTGTCGGCGACGGACACCGCGCGATGGCTCTGGATGTCGCCGGTTTTGAGCGGCTCGGGGAGATGGGCGAGCGGATGGGCGGGCGCTACCGCGAACACCCACTCGATCGAGCCCAGCGGCCGCGTCGCGTAGCCGCCGCCGGCCGGCCCGTCGCCTGGCGCCCCTATCACCAGATCGGCGCGTCCGGATGCGATCGCATCCCAGCAGCCGCCCAGTACCTCGGCGAAAATGCGCAGCCGCGTGCCGCATTGCTCCCGTGAAAATTCTTCCACCAGCAGCAGCATCGCCCGTGTCGGAACGATGCCGTCGTAGGCGATCCTGATCTCCGCTTCCCAGCCGGTGGCGACGCGCTTCACGCGCGATTCGAGTTCGCCGGCGGCGCGCAGCAGATTCCGCCCTTCGTTCAGGAGCTCGCGCCCTGCCGCGGTGAGCTTGGCGCGATGCCCGCGGCGGTCGAACAGCGGCACGTCGAGGTCTTCCTCGAGTTTTTGCACGGCATAGGTGACCGCCGACGGCACGCGATGCAGTTCGTCGGCCGCCGCGGCAAAACTGCCGCGCCGGTCTATCGCGTCGAGCACCAGCAGCGCGTCAAGTGAAAGTCGCATGGCGATGGCGGATGCAAAAATGTTTCATGGATGTCTGCCGACGCTGGTTTTGTTTCATGCGGGCGCCGAATCGAGGCAAAAGGATTGCATTCATTATACTCAGCCGCCGCTCTCGCGCGGGACGGGCGCGCGCATGCGCATCGCGTTGCGGACGCGCATCTTTCCCTGACGCCATGGTCGGATAATAGGTAAAATCGCCCTTTACCGTGTTGAAGAGCCTCTTCGCCCCTCTCATGAAACGTATCCTCCTGATCCTTCTTGCTGCCGGTGTTCTGGTTGCCGCTGGTTTGTATTGGAAGCACCTGGCCTCTTCGGGCGCGCAGAAACCCGCGGCGCAGGCCGGTGTTTCCGGGCCGCCGCCCGGCCTGCCGGTGAAGACGGGTATCGTCAAAACGGGCACGATTTCCGAGGAAGTGAGCGCGGTAGGCACGCTGCTCGCCAACGAATCGGTGATGATCCGGCCGGAAACCGACGGGCGCATCGCCGGGATTCATTTCGCCGAGGGGCATCTCGTGCGCCGGGGCGAGAAGCTGGTTTCGCTCGATTCGTCCGAGATCGAAGCGCAACTTGCGGGCGCGAACGCCGCGCTCAGTCTCAATCGCAGCCGGATGAAGCGCGCCGAGGAGCTGCACGGCAAGAACTTCATCAGCGCCCAGGCGCTCGACGAGGCGCGGGAGAATCTCAACCAGTCGCTCGCGCGGCAGGCGGAGATCCAGGCCAAGCTCGACAAGATGGCGATCAAGGCGCCGTTCGAGGGCGTGGCCGGCCTGCGCCAGGTGAGCCCCGGCGCTTACGTGAAAGCCGGGCAGGACATCGCCCGCCTGGAAGGCATCGGCACGCTCAAGGCCGATTTCCGCGTGCCCGAGGTCTTCCTGCGCAAGATCCGCAACAATCAGGAGGTCCAGGTGGGCGTCGATGCCTTCCCCGGAGAACCATTCCGCGGCGCGATCTATGCCATCGAGCCGTCGGTGGACGAGCAGACCCGCACCGTGCTGCTGCGTGCCAAAATCCCGAACCCCGGCGCGCGGCTCAAGCCCGGCATGTTCGCCCGCGTCAATCTGGTGCTCGATACGCGCGAGAACGCCGTGATCGTTCCCGAACAGGCGCTGGTGCCGCGCGGCACGGAGCGCTTCGTGTTCCGCGCGGTCGACGGCAAAGCCGTGCTTGCGAAGGTCGAGATCGGGCTGCGCCGTCCGGGCGAGGTCGAAGTCACGCAGGGGATCAAGGCAGGCGAGACCATCGTCGTCGACGGGCAGTTGAAGCTACAGGACGGCGCGCCGATCATGGTGCTGCAGGAAAAGCAAAAACCGAATTAACCGCCAAGATTCTTTTTAAGATGTTCCTTCCTGAAATCTCGATCAAGCGCCCCGTGCTCGCCACGGTGATGAGCCTGCTCATCATCCTCGTCGGCGTGATCTCGTTCCTGCGCCTCACCGTGCGCGAGTATCCCAAGATCGATACGCCGGTCGTGTCGGTGCGTACGGTATACACCGGCGCCAGTCCGCAGGTGATCGAGTCCCAGGTGACACAGCCGCTCGAGGACAGCATTTCCGGCATCGAGGGCGTCAAGACCGTCAAGTCGGTGAGCCGCGAGGAAGTCAGCCAGATCACCGTGGAATTCACCACCGAACGCAATCCGGATCTTGCCGCCAACGATGTGCGCGACCGCGTGTCGCGCGCGCGCGGCCGCCTGCCTGACGAAGTCGATGAGCCGATCATCGCCAAGGTCGAGGCCGACGCCCAGGCCATCATCTGGCTGCGTCTCTTCTCCGACCGTCACGATGCGCTCGAAATCTCGGATTATGCCGACCGTTACGTCGCCGACCGGCTGAAAACGCTGCCGGGCGTGGCCTCGGTCATCATCGGCGGCGAACGGCGCTATGCGATGCGCATCTGGCTCGACCGCGAGCGGCTCGCGGCGTACGCGCTGACGCCGCAGGACGTCGAGGACGCCCTGCGGCGTCAGAACGTGGAGGTGCCCTCGGGGCGCATCGAAAGCCAGCAGCGGGAGTTCACGGTGCTGTCGGAAACCGATCTGCGCTCGGCGGAGCAGTTCAACCAGATCATCATCCGCGAGGCGAGCGGCTATCCGATCAGGCTGCGCGACATCGGGCGCGCCGAGCTCGGCCCCCAGGACGAACGCAATATCCTGCGCGTCAACGGCAATCCAGCGGTGGGCCTCGGCATCGTCAAGCAGTCGACCGCCAACACGCTCGGCGTGGCGCAGGCGGTAAAAGGCGAGTTGCCCAGGATCAGCGCGGCGCTGCCGCCGGGCATGCGGATCGCCGTGGCTTTCGACACCTCGGTCTTCATCGAAAAATCCATCGAGTCGGTATACGAAGTGATGGCCGAGGCGCTGGCGCTCGTCGTGCTGGTGATTTTTTTCTTCCTGCGCTCGCTGCGCGCCACGCTGATTCCGTTCGTGACCATTCCGGTGTCGCTGATCGGCGCCTGCTTCCTGATCTGGATCATGGGATTTTCGATCAATGTGCTGACCCTGCTCGGCATCGTGCTGGCGATCGGGCTGGTGGTCGACGATGCCATCGTGGTGCTCGAGAACATACAACGGCATATCGAAGAGGGCATGCCGCCGCTCAAGGCGGCGCTCACTGGCAGCCGCGAGATTGCCTTCGCGGTGGTGGCGATGACCGTCACGCTGGTGGCGGTGTTCGCGCCGCTCGCTTTTTCCACCGGCAATACCGGGCGGCTGTTCATGGAGTTCGCGCTCACCGTCGCCGCGGCAGTGTTGGTGTCGGGGTTCGTCGCGCTGACGCTGACGCCGATGATGTGCTCGAAGCTGCTGCGCCGCCAGCCATCGCACGGCCGTGTCTACAACGCGCTCGAGGGGTTCTTCAAAGGGCTGTTTTCCGGATACCGGCGCGCGCTCGCGTGGAGCCTGCGCCACCGGCTGGTGGTGGTCGCCGCATTAGCGGCGGTCGCCGTTGGCGGCGGCGTGGTGTTCAAGACCATCAAGTACGAGCTCTCGCCGCGCGAGGTTCGTGGTTTTTTCATCGGCGTCCTGGTCGGCCCTGAAGGCGCCACCAAGGAATACACCGACGATTACGCCAGAATCTGGGAGCGGATGTACAGCGAGGTGCCCGAGATCACGTCTTATTTCGTGGTGGTCGCGCCGGGGCTGGAACGCCCCAACCCGGTGAACTTCGCCCTGTCTTTCGTGCGCCTCAAGGACTGGGACGAGCGCACCCGCAAGACGCAGGACGTTACCGCGTCGCTCGCGCCGCAAATGTTCGCCACCATGCCCGGCGTGCTGGCATTCCCGGTGAATCCGCCTTCGCTCGGGCAGAGTTTCCGCAATCCGCCGGTGCAGTTCGTGGTGCAGGGCAATTCCTACGAGGAGCTCGACCGCACGGTGAACGCGCTGATGGCGAAAGTGCGCGCTTCCCCGGCGCTGGCCAACGTCGACAGCGACCTGAAGCTCAACAAGCCCCAGCTGTCGGTGGATATCAATCGCGAGAAGGCCGCGGCACTGGGCATCCAGGTGGAAAATATCGGGCGCACGCTGGAGACGCTGCTCGGCGGGCGCCAGGTGACGCGCTTCAAGCGCGAAGGCAAGCAGTACGACGTGATCGTGAAGCTCGAGGACAAGGACCGGCGCCAGCCCACCGATCTCACTTCGATCTACGTGCGCGGCGCCAGCGGCAAAATCACCCAGCTCTCGAATCTGGTGACGCTCACCGAAACGGTGGCGCCGAAGGAGCTCAACCACTTCAATCGCCTGCGCGCGGTGATTATCTCGGCCAACGTCACGCCGGGCTACTCCCTGTCCGAGGCGCTCGCTTTCATGGAGCGCACGGCCGCCGAAGTGCTGACCGCCGAATACCAGACCGCGCTCGACGGGCAGTCGCGCGAGTTCCGCGAGTCTGGTCAGCAGCTTTACTTCATATTCGTGCTGGCGCTCGCTTTCATTTATCTGGTGCTCGCGGCGCAGTTCGAGAGCTTTCGCGGCCCGCTCGTCATCATGCTGACCGTGCCGCTCGCCATCACCGGCGCGTTGCTGGCGATGAAGCTGGCCGGCATCACGCTCAATGTCTACAGCCAGATCGGGCTGGTGATGCTGATCGGCCTCATTACCAAGAACGGGATCCTGATCGTCGAGTTTACCAACCAGCTGCGCGATCGCGGCATGGAGAAGCTGGAAGCGCTCGCCCAGGCTTCCGCGCTGCGCCTGCGCCCGATTCTCATGACCAGCGCCGCCACGGTGCTCGGGGCGATGCCGCTTGCGGTCGCGAGCGGGGCGGGCGCGGAATCGCGTTCGGCCATCGGCTGGGTCATCGTCGGCGGCATGAGCCTGGGAACGCTGTTCACCCTGTTCGTCATTCCCGTCGCCTACACTTACATCGTCGGCGAGCGCACGCTTGTCCAGGAAACCGAATCCGGCGCTCCCGCCGCGGGTGGCGCCACCGTGCCATCCCCCGGCGCGCCGGCGCGTCACCTCTGATCGCTCAGCGCTTTTCGTCCCCGTAGTTTTTTCAGCATTCCGCAGCTCTCGTCCTAGCATTATGATATAAGTTAATGATTTATATAAATTAACTTGTTCATAAAATCTGAATAAAATAATCAAAACGTTTCGCTTTCAATAGCCTGAACCGGCTCCTATGATCGGCTTACCGATTCAGTTGTTATCACTGAATTAAGGAGCGGATTTAATGCTGACATTGCGCAAAAGCGAAGAGCGGGGCCATGCCCATCACGGCTGGCTCGACACCTATCACACGTTCTCGTTTGCCGACTACTACGACCCGCAGCAGATGGGGTTCGGTGCTCTGCGCGTGATCAACGAGGATCGTGTCGAACCCGGGAAGGGCTTCGGCACCCACGGCCATCGCGACATGGAAATCGTCACCTACATTCTTGCGGGCGCGCTCGAGCACAAGGACAGCATGGGCAACGGTTCGGTGATCCGGCGCGGCGACGCGCAGCGCATGAGCGCGGGCCGCGGCGTCCAGCACAGCGAGTTCAATCCCTCGTCCAGCGAGCAGGTGCATTTGCTGCAGATCTGGATCGAACCCAACGTGACCGGTATCGAACCGGGTTACGAAGAGAAGCGCTTCGGCGACGCCGACAAAAAAGGACGCTTGCGTCTGATCGCGTCACCCGACGGGCGCGACGGCTCGGTGACCCTGCACCAGGACGCATATCTCTATGCGACGCTGGTGGATAAAGGCGATGCAGTGACGCACAAGCTTGCGCCGGGCCGCAAGGCCTATGTGCACGTCGCGCTGGGCACGCTGCAAGTCAACGGCACGCCGCTGAAGGCCGGCGACGGCATGAAAGTCAGCAACGAGAGCGGGATCACTCTTACCGGCGCCGACCACGCCGAAGTGCTGCTGTTCGATCTGGCCTAGGAGTTTGTCGGACCTGGGTTCGACAAACTCCTGAAATGAAAGGCACTATCATTTTAATTTTTCAGGAGAAAACTATGACGACCAGAATCCAGGTGGTGTTTTACAGTACCTATGGACATATCTACACCATGGCCGAAGAAATCGCCGCCGGTGCGCGCGAGGTGAAGGACACCGAAGTGACGCTTTATCAGGTGCCGGAACTCGCGCCGGACGAGGCGCTGGAGAAAAGCGGCGCCAAGGCGGCGCGCGCGGCGTTCGCGAAAATTCCCGTTGCTAGGCCCGAACAGCTTGCCGAGGCCGATGCCATCATCTTCGGCACGCCGACGCGCTTCGGCAACATGGCGGCGCAGATGCGCAACTTCCTTGATCAGACCGGCGACCTGTGGATGAAAGGCGCGCTGATCGGCAAGATCGGCAGTGTATTTGCCAGCACCGCCACTCAGCACGGTGGGCAGGAGAGCACCATTCTGTCGTTCCACACCACGCTGTTGCATCAGGGTATGGTGATCGTCGGCGTGCCGTACTCCGAGCAGCGCCAGATGACGATCAGCGAAATCAGCGGCGGCAGCCCGTATGGCGCCTCCACCATCACCGGCGGCGACGGCTCGCGCCAGCCTTCGGCCAACGAGCTCGCGATAGGGCGTTTCCAGGGGCGGCATGTCGCGACCATCGCCTCGCAGTTGAAGCACGGCCGGTGTTAGGGCGTCCATGACGGCGTGACTTGGAGCCCGTAACATGATGAAACACGTGATGCGCGGGGCCCCTTTTTGGCCATGGCGTTTTAGCAGCCCCTGGCCATATTAGGCGT
>CAYIRZ010000033.1:0-14376 GCA_964365845.1 uncultured Streptomycetaceae bacterium | reverse complement strand
AGCGCGTTGACGACCTGCGGCGTGTTCTCGTGGGTGCCGGTGATCAGCACGTATTCGCAGCCGGTTGCGATCAGCCGCTTCGCGCATTCAGCGAGATCGGGATCGTCATTATCGTCGGTATCATCGCTTGCGAGCCGCCGGGCTTCCAGACTGTTAGGCGTGAGGATGGTGGTCTGAGGAACCAGCAATTCGCGCAAGCCCTGGACCATTTCGTCGGTCGCGAGCTCGTCGCCGCGGCCGGAGGCCAGCACCGGGTCGAGTATCAGCGGGATTTCCGGATAATCGGACACGATTTCCGCAATGAACGCAATGGTCTCTATGCTGCCCAGCATGCCGATCTTGAATGCCGCGACCGGCATGTCCTCCAGCACGGCGCGCGCCTGATCGGCGACCCACTCGGGATCGATCGGCATGACGTCTTCCACGCCCATCGTGTCCTGAATGGTGATGGCGGTCACGCACGACAGCGGATGACAACCCATGCTCGATAGCGTCATGATGTCGGCTTGCAGTCCCGCGCCGCCGCTGGGATCGGTTGCGGCGAAGACAAGAACGATGGGGGGCAGGTCGGGCATGGGGGCCGGAGCGGTGGTGAGAAGGCGGGATGAATCGTTTAAAATACAATTTTAGCTTAATTCCGACTACGCCATGACAACAGCAGAGACCGAAGTTTACAAGACCTACATGTGCCTTATTTGCGGCTTCATCTACGACGAAGCCGCGGGGTTGCCTGACGAGGGCATTGCGCCCGGCACCAGGTGGGATGAGATGCCGATGAACTGGACTTGTCCGGAGTGCGGGGCACGCAAAGAAGACTTCGAAGTGGTGGAAATCTGATATGCGAATACTTCATACCATGATCCGCGTCGGCGATCTCGAGCGCTCCATCGAGTTCTATACCCAGGTACTGGGCATGAAGCTGTTGCGCCGCGCCGACTATCCCGGCGGCCGTTTTACCAACGCCTTCGTCGGCTACGACGACGAGTCGCGTGCCGCCGTGCTCGAGCTTACGCACAACTGGGACACCAAATCCTATGATCTCGGCAGTGGTTTCGGCCATGTCGCGGTCGAGGTGGAAGATGCCTGCAAGGCGTGTGAGGCGGTAAAGAAACAGGGCGGCAAAGTCACGCGGGAAGCGGGGCCGATGAAGCATGGCACTACCGTGATTGCTTTCGTCGAGGACCCTGATGGCTACAAGATAGAGTTTGTCCAGAAAAAACCGGCCTAGGCCGGTTTTTTCCGCGCCAGGTGATTGGTGGCGCGGGCGAAATCGGCGACTGCAATATTTTCCGCCCGGGCGCCGGGATCGAGACCGAGCGCCGTGAAATCCGCCGCATCGAAAACCCCTTTCAGCGTGTTGCGCAGCGTCTTGCGGCGTTGGGAGAATGCGCGCTTCACCAGTTCCGCGAGCAGCATCTCGTCGCAGGCCACCTCGGGATGGCGCGGCAGCAGACGCACTACCGCCGACTCCACTTTAGGCGCGGGGTTGAATGCTGCTGCCGGTACATCGAGCACTTTATCCAGTTGAAAATGGTATTGCAGCATGACCGACAGCCGGGCGTAATCGCCCGTCGACGGCTGCGCCACCATGCGCTCCACCACTTCCTTTTGCAGCATGACGTGGATATCGCGGATATTTTGCGTGCTTTGCGCAAGATGAAACAGGATGGGCGTCGAGATGCTATAGGGCAGGTTGCCGACGACGCGCAAGCCCGGACCGAGGGCTGCAAAATCGAATTCCAGCGCGTCACCCTCGTGTATCGTGAGCCGGGCCGGCGGGAAAGCCTGCTTCAGTCGCGCCACGATATCGCGGTCGATCTCGACGACGTGCAGGTGCCCGAGGCCGGCCACCAGCGGGCGCGTGAGCGCGCCCAGCCCCGGGCCAATTTCTATCATTAAATCATGTGGTTGCGGGTTAACAGCCGAAATGATATCGGCAATGACCGCGTCATCGATCAGGAAGTTCTGCGAAAACCGCTTGCGGGGAACATGGCGCATAGTCACCGCGTCGGACCGGGCATCAACCCGCCGCCGTACCGCGCTGCCGGCTGCGCACCGCGAGATCTGCGGCGAGCTTGACCGCTTCGACCAGGCTGCCGACGTCGGCCTTGCCGGTGCCGGCGAGGTCGAGCGCCGTGCCGTGATCGACAGAGGTGCGGATGATCGGCAGCCCCAGCGTAATGTTGATGCCCGAGCCGAAGCTGGCGTATTTGAGCACGGGCAACCCCTGGTCGTGATACATCGCCAGCACGCAGTCGTAATTTTTCAGCCGCTCGGGGTTGAACAGCGTGTCGGCGGGCAAAGGCCCGGTCAGATCGAAACCCTGGGTGCGCAGCGCCTCCAGCACCGGGCTGACGATCTCGAGTTCCTCGCGCCCCAGATATCCTGATTCGCCGGCGTGCGGATTGAGCCCTGCCACCGCGATCCGCGGTCGTGCAATCGCGAAACGTTCGACGAGATCGTGTTGCACGATGCGCAGCGTCTGCTCCAGGCTTTCGCGCGTGATATGGCTCGCGACTTCTTTCAGCGGGAGATGCGTGGTGGCAAGCGCGACCCGCATGCCGCCGCCCGCCAGCATCATCACCACTTGCGGCGTGCCGGTGCGCGCGGCCAGAAATTCGGTATGGCCGGTAAATTCGAAACCGGCATCGTTGATGATGCCTTTGTGTACCGGAGCGGTAGCCATGGCATCGAAAATGCCGTCGCGGCAGCCATCGGCGGCGATTTCCAGGGTGCGCAGCACATAGGCGCTGTTGACGGGATCGAGTTTGCCGGGCTGCGCTGCCCTGGCGAGCGCGACATGCGATACCAGAAGCGCGCCGGGAGGAGCCTGCGTACTGGAGCCGGGCATGAAATCAACGGTTTCCAGGGGCAGTTGCAGCGCCTGGGCGCGCTGCAGCAGCAGTTCCTGGTCGGCGACGACGACGACCCGGGCCGGGAGGCTGTGGCGTGCAAGCATGACGCACAAGTCCGGGCCGATGCCGGCCGGTTCGCCCGCGGTAACTGCCACGGTAGGGAGACTGGAAATCAGGCGCTATTTTTCCTCGAGCCGGTTATCGATGAAGGCACGGTCGCGCAACTGCCGCACCCACTCCTGATAGGCTTCGTCGGACTTGCGGGCGCGCAATGCCTGCCGCGCCGCCAGGCGCTGCCGCTCGTTCGACATGTCTTCGTTGCGCTGCTCCAGCACCTGGATCAGGTGCCAGCCGAACGGCGAGCGCACGGGAGCGCTGATTTCGCCGGGTTTCAGGGCATTCATCGCACGTTCGAATTCCGGCACCGTGTCGCCGGGCGAAAGCCAGCCCAGATCGCCCCCTTTGGCGGCGCTGCTGTCTTCCGAATGCACGCGCGCAAGTTCCGCAAAGTCGACCTTGTTTTCGAGGCGCTCCTTAAGGTTGAGCAGGCGACCGCGCGCGTCATTTTCGGAAACCAGCTCGTTGGTCTTGATCAGGATATGCCGGGCGCGGGTCTGCAGCACGATTACCGGTGAAGCGCTGCCGCGCTTGTCATTGAGCTTGAGTAGGTGAAAACCATTGGCGCTGCGCAGAACGGAGGTGATCTCGCCCACGCGCATGGTCTTGAGGGCGTCGACAAAGATTGCCGGCAGGCGCGAAGACCCTCGCCAGCCCATCAGCCCGCCCTGCAGCGCATCAGGCGCTTCGGAGAAAGCCGCGGCGACCTGACGGAAATCCGCGCCGCCATTGAGCTGAGCGCGGGCTTCTTCGGCGCGGCTTTGGCGTTGCTGAATCTGTTCCGGACTCGCCTTCTCCGGCACGACGACCAGGATGTGCGACAGATTGTATTCGTCGCTTTTCCCCTCCTGGGTCTGCTGAGTATTGATGAAGTTGTCGATTTCGCCGTCGGTGATCACGATTTTGTTGTCGACTTCGCGTTCACGCAGCCGCGACATGATGATCTCGTTGCGAATGTCCTCGCGGAACTTGGCGAATGGCAAGCCGTCTTTTTCGATCGCCGCCCTCAAATCCGCCATTGAAAACCGGTTTTGCTCTGCAATGCGGCCAAGTGCCCGCTCAAGCTCGGCATCATCGATGCGCAGGCCGGTTTCCCGGGCAAACTGAAGCTGGGCGCGGTCGGCGATCATGCGATCGAGGATCTGTTTTTCGAGCGCGGGCAAAGGCGGCAACGGTGTTCCCTGCTGCTGCAGTTGCCTCGTCGCAAGCCGGATGCGTTCGTCAAGATCAACACGGGTAATCACCTCATCGTTGACCACCGCGACAATGCGATCGATGGTGACGATAGGGCGCGGCGCCTGGGCCTGCGCGCTCACGGCAAGGGCGCATGCAAGCAGCGCCGCTATGCGGAAATAAAAAAGTTTATGCATGGAGCCAATCACTCTTGCCCGTCAAAAAAACAATCAAGGAGATCAACGAAACGGCAGGTAGTAGTCCTCGGCCCGCGAGGACTGAGGATCCCGCTTGACATAGCCGGCAATATTACGCCGCAGCGCATCCAGCGGATTAGAGCCGATCCGCGACACGCCGTTCAATTCAAGCTGCAGAAAAATTGTGGTCGACGCTTCCTGCGTGGCGGTTGCAAAACGGTGCGCGACGGCGCGGAATACCCAGCAGCCGCCATTATATTCGAAGCCGGCCAGCGATTCGAGTGTGCGGCGGTCGAGAACCGAATAGTTCCAGCGTCCGACGGCGGTCCATTGGCTCGATAGCGGCCATTGCGCCGAGATATCGGTTTGCTTCAGCGCGTCGATGGTATGGCGGTAAGACAGGTTCAGAACCTTGCCGGGTTGCGGTTGGTAGCGCGTGCCGATATTCAGCTTCTGGGTCTGCGAGCGATCGGTGTTGTATTGCCAGCCGCCTTCCGCGGTCCAGTGCGGAGCGATCGTGCCGCTGACGACGGCAAGCAGATCTGAGGTCGAGCTCTGATCGGAGCGCGGCGGCACGCCCGGCAGCGACACCTGTTGCGACCGGAAGTAGTAGCGCTGTGCAACGCCCGCACGCAGGCGTTCAATGCCATTGTCGGCGTTGAGAAAGCGCGAAGTGAGGCCGAATGTGACCTGGTTGGCATCGTTGATGCGATCGTAGCCGCTGAATTGATTTTCGGAAAAAATCGTCGCGAAGTTGATGTCCTGCAATCCGCTTTCGAAGTTCGGGATCTGGCTTTGGTCGCGAAACGGGATATAAACGTAATAGATTTTCGGCTCTAGCGTCTGGGTGAGGCGCTGCCCGATGACAGTCGTGTCGCGCTCCAGCACCAAGCCGCTTTCGGCGCTGAAAATCGGCAGCGAGCGAGTCGTGTCGGGCAGGGTAGTGGTGTTCCTGTCGAGTGCATAATGCGTAAGATTCACGCCGACTTTGGGCGTGAAATAGGCAAATGAATTTTGCAGCGGCAGGCTCAGGCTGGGGTAAGCCATGAAACGCTTGCCGTTGACCAGGGTGGGATGATTGAAATCGATGAAATTGCCTGAAAAATCAAAGTCGCTGCGCAGAATATTCTGATTATAGGCGGTCAGCGTCACTTGCGGCTGGCGGTTATAAGGCGGGGTGACCGGCGCCAGCGGATCGACTTGCAGTGTCTGCCAGCGTTGCACCAGCGCGCTGAATCCGTAGGTTCCGCCTTGTCCCCAGGTTCCGCCGCGGGAGAGCGAGCCTTCGCGCGGCAGCACCACTTGCGACGTCACCGCGGGCAGGGTCGCGAGGTCGGTGAAATATCTGTTGTCCGATACCCCTTGCAAATTAAGCGATCCGCTCCAGCTATAGGGCAGCGTCTGCGCATGCTTGAGGGAAAAAGCGCTGCGGTCCAGGCGGGCGAGGTTATCGTTGGGCAAATATTCGACATACGCCTCTCCCTTGTAAGTTGGGTTGAGGTAACGGAATTCGGTGTTGAGCTGCACGCCGCGCTTGGCCAGCACGCGCGGCGAGAAGGTGGCGTCAAGATTGGGCGCGATGTTCCAATAATACGGCACGGTAAGCTCGGCCCCGCTCCTGCTCGAACTGCCGTACGATGGGGTAAGGATTCCCGATTTGCGCTCCTGGTGCAGGGAGAACGACAGATAGGGCGAATAAAAAATAGGCAATCCCATGAAAACGATGCTGGCATCGCGCGCCACACCGACGTCCTTATCCTTGTCGATATGCAAATCCCTGGTGCGGATGTACCAGTCGTTGTTACCCGGCGCGCAGGTAGTGTATTGCGCCTGCAAGGCGCGGTATTGTCCGGGCCCTTCGAACAACAGACGCTCGGCGGTGCCGCGCGCATCGGTTTCGGCGAAAGGTGGCATGCCGGTGCCGGGCGGGGCGACAGGCGCGGCGGGAGTGAGCGTGTAGCGCGGTTTTTCCATGAAGCCACGCTCGGTTTCAAGGTTATAACGCAGTTTTTCGCCTTCGGTAACATCGCCGCCCTGGTCCATGCGTACATGGCCTACCGCCGTTATTTCATTATCCGGCTTGTCATAGCGCAGCCAATCGGCAAACACCGCCCTGCCGCGCTTGCGCAGCCTGACATCGCCCTCGGCCTCGGTTTCCTGGTCGTTACGTCCCTGGATCTTGTCGGCTTCGATGAACAGCGGCAGGGGCTCGGTGCTGGATGGCGGGATGAGCATGAGCGATGGCTGGGTTTTGAGCTTAAGCCCCTCCTGCGCGGCGGCTGCCAGCGGGAGTGAGCATAAAACGGCCAGACAGATGCGCTTTATTCGGGGCTTATGCATCACTGAGAAGGGAACCGAAGCGAAGTGCTAAAATCGCATAAATCACTGCTTTAAGCAATCCGCCCATATTGTCTAATTCCGATACCCGCCGGGAACAGCTGCAGGAATGGCTGGCCTCGCGCTTTGCCCCAGACTCGTTTTCATTATCTCCGGCTTCCGAGGACGCCAGTTTTCGACGCTATTTTCGCATATCTGCCGGCGGGAGGTCGTGGGTCGTGATGGACGCGCCGCCGGAACACGAGGATTGCCGTCCTTTCGTGCGCATTGCAGCCCTGATGCGGGCGGCCGGGCTCAACACGCCCGAAGTTTTGGCGCAGGATCTCGAGCGCGGCTTTCTGCTACTCACTGATCTCGGGACGACAACCTACCTCAAGGCGCTCAATGATGCGAATGCCGATGACCTGTTTCGCGACGCGTCCGACGCGCTCCTCAGATTGCAACTTGCCAGCCGGGCCGGCGTGCTTCCTGCTTACGACGAGGCGCTGCTCAGGCGCGAGCTGGATCTGTTCCCGGACTGGTATGTCGCGCGCCACCTGGGGATCGAGCTGAATGGCGAGCAACGGCAGATGCTGGCCGACACCACGGCGCTGATCGTGGCCAATAATCTGGCGCAGCCCGCGGTGTATGTGCATCGCGACTATATGCCGCGCAACCTGATGGTGGCCGAACCCAATCCCGGCGTGCTCGATTTTCAGGACGCGGTGTTCGGTCCGATCACCTATGATGTCGTGTCGCTGTTCAAGGACGCATTCGTGAGTTGGGACGAGGAACGCGTGCTGGACTGGACGGTGCGCTATTGGGAACAAGCAAAGCGGACGGGGCTTCCGGTCACAACCGACTTCGGCGAGTTCTACCGCGATTTCGAATGGATGGGCCTGCAGCGCCACCTCAAGGTGCTCGGCATTTTCGCGCGCATCAGCTATCGCGACGGCAAACCCGACTACCTCAAGGACACGCCGCGCTTTGTGCGTTACGTACGTGCCGTCTGCGAACGCTACGTGGCATTGACACCGCTCGCCAGGCTGTTCGACCAGCTCGAAAATCGCGGCGCAACCGGCGGCTACACTTTCTGAGACCGTTTTCTTGAAAGCGATGATATTAGCAGCGGGCCGCGGCGAGCGCATGCGCCCGCTGACCGATCATATCCCGAAGCCGCTGCTGCCGGTTGCCGGCAAACCGTTGATCGCATGGCTGATCGAGAAACTGGTGCGCGGCGGGATTACCGGCATCGTGATCAACATTGCTCACCTCGGAGAGACGGTCGAAGCCGCCTTGGGCGATGGCGGGAAATTCGGCACGCGCATCATCTATTCCCGGGAACGCGAAGCACTGGAAACCGCCGGCGGCATTGCACTGGCGCTGCCGCTGCTGGGCGAAGGACCGTTTCTGGTGGTCAACGGCGATGTGTTCAGCGATTTCGATTTCCGGCGTTTTGAGGCAATATCAACCCAACTGTCCCGCACGGGGACTCTGGCGCATCTCGTGCTGGTCGACAATCCGCCCCACCACTCGCGCGGCGACTTTTGTCTGAACCAGGGCAGGGTTGCCGCCGGGGGCGGTAAGCGTTTCACATTCAGTGGCATGGGGTTTTATCATCCCGCGTTGTTTGCGTCCATCGTTCCGGGAACCAAATATCAGCTGGCGGCGCTGTTGCGCGGACCGATGGCGGAGGGCCGGGTAAGTGGCGAGCATCATCGCGGGCTGTGGCTCGATGTCGGAACGCCGGGGCGCCTGGCCGGGCTTGAGCGCATGCTGGCCGGGCAGCGGTGATTGCGGCGGCATATGGACAACGAAGCCGTCAAACGGGCGCTGGTGATCGATCCCGACTGGGTATGCCTGGCGCGGCAGGCCTGGCTTGCCGCAATGGGGCTCGCGGTCTGGGGCGACGTCAGGTCGTCGCGGCTGGGCGTGACGGCCCGAATCAGAAAGCGCGTGCTTGAGGTGGGCGAAAAGTTAAAAAGCCTGAGCGCCGATCGCAACTGGATTCCGCATCCCCGTGAACAGCTCAAAAACGCGCTCGCTTCCGCGCTCAACCTCAGGAACAGCCTGAGTGAGCTTGAGCGCGCGGCTGGCGGCCTTGACGGCGGCGCCGACCTCGAGGCCTTTATTGCAGGGCTGAGCAAGCTGCGGGAGGTGGTTGAGCAGATCGCTCCGCTCGAGAACCAATGGGCACAACTGCTTGATGCACAATATCGTGAAACGAGCGACTAGCAGCCTGCCGGACTTGGCCCCATTTACCGGAACGCGTAGTGTTAACGAATCGCTGTTGATCGACACTTCGGCGCCAGGCTGCTCAGAGCTTTGCGTGTCAAAACGCTGTGCTGCCCGGAAAAAACGGCATTTGCATGGCGTTCTTTTCGCCCTGTTCTTTAGTGCTTTTCATTTCAGGAGTTTGTCGAACCCAAGTCCGACAAACTCCTGGCGTGCTTGCATTCAGCGCGGCCGCGACGTTTAATAGAAAATTTCGGGTGTCGATTCAATGATGAGCGAAACCAGTATCCATGCGCGCCGGCGTTCCCGGCTCGCGGCGCAGATGCAAAAAGGGGTGGCCATCGTGCCCACCGCGCCGGAACGCGTGCGCAACCGCGACGCGCATTATCCTTACCGCTTCGACAGCTATTTTTATTATCTGACCGGATTCCGGGAGCCCGAAGCGGTGCTGGTGGTGGTCGCGGGCGAGCCGACCAGGAATCTGCTGTTTTGCCGCGACAAGAATCCGGAACGCGAAGTGTGGGACGGCTTTCGCCATGGGCCCGCCGCGGCAAAGGAGGCATTCGGTTTTGACGAAACACATACGATAGCCGAACTCGATGCGCTGATGCCTGAATTGCTCGCGGATCAGGCGACGCTGTTTTGCCACCTCGGCGGCGACAGCGCGTGGGACGCGCGGGTGGTCGGTTGGGTCAATGCGGTACGCAACCGCGCTCGCAGTGGCGTCGCCGCGCCGCATGAAATCAAGGACGTGCATACTGTGCTCGATGAAATGCGGGTCATCAAGAGCGCCGAGGAACTCGCCACCATGCGGCGTGCCGCGGAAATTTCCGCCGGTGCCCATCGGCGGGCGATGCAGACGGCGCGGCCTGGGCGCGCCGAATATGAAATCGAGGCGGAATTGCTGTACGAATTCCGCCGCCATGGCGCGCAGGCGCCGGCTTACACGCCTATCGTCGCTGCCGGGGCCAATGCCTGCGTGCTGCACTATGTGGAAAACATCGGCATGCTCGCGGACGGCGACCTGCTGTTGATCGATGCCGGATGCGAGCTCGATGGTTATGCTTCGGATATCACGCGCACGTTTCCGGTGAATGGAAAATTCAGCGGTCCGCAGAGGGAGGTCTATGAGCTGGTGCTTGCCGCACAGGCCGCGGCGATGGCCGAGGTCAGACCCGGCAACTTTTGGGACCGGCCGCATGAAGCCGCGGTGAAGGTTCTGGCGCGGGGCTTCATCGATCTCGGTTTGCTGTCCGGCAGCGTCGAGCAGGCAATCGAAACCGAGGCCTACAAAAAATTCTACATGCACCGCACCGGACACTGGCTGGGCCTCGATGTGCACGATGCGGGCGACTACAAACACGATGGCCAATGGCGGGTGCTGCAGCCCGGCATGGTGATGACGGTGGAGCCGGGGTGCTACATCCGCGCCGGTGACGGGGTGCCGGAAAAGTTCGCCAACATCGGCGTGCGTATCGAGGACAATGTGCTGGTCACCCACAACGGGTGCGAAGTGCTGACGGATGCCACGCCCAGAACCATTGCCGAAATCGAAAGTGTGATGCAATCGCGCCATGGATGACGTTGCGGATATCGTGATCATCGGCGGAGGGCCGGTCGGGGCGGCGCTGGCTTTGGCGCTGTCCGGCAGCGGGCTCGCCGTGACACTGCTCGAGGCGCGGGAGGGGGCGCAGCGCGTCAGCGATCCACGCCCGCTGGCATTGTCGTACGGCAGCCGCCTGGTTCTCGAGCGCCTGGGGGTTTGGAAGGCGCTGGCACCGGCAACGGCAATCGACCGCATCCATGTTTCACAGCAAGGCGGCTTCGGGCGTGTTGCGCTTTCCGCGAGCGAAGCACGGCTGCCGGCGCTGGGCTATGTGGCCGACTATGCGCAACTGCACGCGGTGCTGGAAAACGCGCTGCAAGACCGGTTACTGCAATATCTCACCGGAGCGAAAGTGAGCGCAATCCGCGATGCGCGGGAATCGTCCATCGTAGAATTCATGGCAGACGGCGTTCAGCGATCGGTCGCCGCCAGGCTGGTTGTCGCAGCTGACGGCGGCGCGCTCGAAGACGTGGCCACGATCAAGACCGTTGATTACCATCAATCGGCAGTGACAGCCAGAGTGCGCAGCGAACTCCCGCATCACAACACCGCATTCGAGCGCTTCACCGGAGGCGGACCGCTTGCGCTGCTGCCGTCCGGAGAAGACCTGGCACTGGTATGGACCGCCGAACACGAGCAGGCACAACAACTGTGCGAGCTGCCATCCGGCCAGTTTCTCTTGCGACTGCGGCAACATTTTGGCGGGCGTTTGGGGGCGTTTACAGAGACGGGAGCCCGTTCGCTGTTCCCGCTCAAGCTCAAATATGCGACCAACGCCGTTCGGCCGCGCACGATGCTTATCGGCAACGCCGCCCAGACGCTGCACCCGGTGGCCGGCCAGGGGTTCAACTTGGGACTGCGCGATGCGTGGGAACTGGCGCGAGAAGTGATGCGTTGCGAGCGCGCTGCCATCGGCGGTGCCGCCATGTTGCGGACGTATCAGTCACGGCGCCGCCTCGATCGTGGCGGCGGCATAGCGTTTACCCATTCCCTGGTGAGACTGTTCTCGAACGATATCGCACCGGTCAGGGCCGCGCGCGGTGCCGGCCTGACGCTGCTGGGCTGTGTGCCGCCGCTCAAGGATTTCGTGGTGCGGCGCATGACTTTCGGCGCACGCGGCTGATCGCCGACAGGTTTGCCTTCGGCCTGGCATGAGTTATGCCTGTGCGATTGTCGCAACACTGTTCAAAAAATAAGCGATTCCGCTTTTCATGCGGCAACACAGCGATTACAATTACGCCCTTTCTCAAGATAAAAAGTATCCGATGAAAATCGGTCCGTATCAACTCAAAAACAACCTGATTGTCGCGCCGATGGCCGGCGTTACCGACCGGCCGTTCCGTCAACTGTGCAAGAGCATGGGCGCAGGCATGGCGGTGTCGGAAATGGTCGCCAGCAATTCGTTGCTGTGGGGATCGGAAAAAACCCGGCGGCGCGCTAATCACGATGGCGAAGTCGATCCGATCTCGGTACAGATCGCGGGCGCCGATCCGAAAATGCTGGCCGAGGCGGCGCGATACAACGTCGATCAAGGCGCCCAGATCATCGATATCAACATGGGCTGCCCGGCGAAAAAGATATGCAACGTGATGGCCGGCTCGGCGCTGCTCAAGGATGAGCCGCTGGTCAGGCGCATACTTGAAGCCGTGGTCGGCGCGGTCGGTGTGCCGGTGACGCTCAAGATCCGCACCGGCTGGGACCGTGGCAGCAGGAACGCGCTGCTGGTGGCGAAAATCGCCGAAAGCGCCGGCATCCAGGCGCTTGCCATACACGGACGTACCCGCGCCTGCGGCTTTTCCGGCGAGGCCGAGTACGACACCATCGCCGCGGTCAAGTCGGAGATCGGAATTCCGGTGATCGCCAACGGCGACATCAGCACCCCGGAACGAGTCAAGGAAGTGCTGGATTACACCGGTGCCGATGCGGTCATGATCGGTCGCGCGGCGCAGGGGCGGCCATGGATGTTCCGCGAAATCAGCCATTATCTTGAGACCGGCCAGAAGCTGCCGCCGCCGGAGGTCACGGAAATCCATCGCGTGCTGGCCCTGCATTTGCATGATCTTTATGATTTTTATGGCGAATCCACCGGCGTGCGCGTCGCGCGCAAACATATCTCGTGGTACACCAAGGGATTGGCCGGCTCGGCGGCATTCCGCCATGGCATGAACCAACTGCAGACCTGCGGGGAGCAGTTGGCTGCGGCCAATGAATTTTTCGCAGAGCTCGCCAGCCAAGGCCGGCGTCTGTCCTATGTCGAGGAACTTGCAGCATGATGAACGAGAACGAAATGATGCGCGTGGTGCGCCGCGCCATAGACGGCTACTTCAAAGACCTGGATGGCGAAAAACCCAGCGGTGTTTATGACATGGTAATAAACTGCGTGGAGAAGCCCTTGCTCGAAGCGGTGTTGCACCGTGTCCGGGGCAATCAGACCCACGCCGCGGAGATGCTGGGCATCAACCGCAATACCCTGCGCAAGAAAATGAAGGCGCACGGAATCAAGTTCTAGGATTCAGCGAACGTCCCCGCTGCAGAAGATTGGCATGATCCAAAATTCCCGACCCCGCCCCTCACATGGCCGTCATTAAGCGGGCGCTGATCAGCGTTTCCGACAAGACCGGCATCGTCGAGTTCGCTCGCGGGCTGCAGGGTTTTGGCGTGACGCTGATTTCCACCGGCGGCACGGCGAAGCTTCTCAGAGACGAGGGGTCGCAGGTCACCGAGGTCGGCGATTACACCGGCTTTCCGGAAATGCTCGATGGGCGCGTCAAAACCCTGCATCCGAAAGTTCACGCCGGCATCCTGGCGCGGCAGGATTTGCCGGCACACATGGCGGCGATGGAAAAAGCGGCGATTCCCACCATCGAACTGGTGGTGGTGAATCTTTATCCATTCAGCCAGACCGTGGCCAAGCCCGATTGCAGTCTGGAAGACGCGATCGAAAACATCGATATCGGCGGACCGACCATGGTGCGCGCCGCCGCGAAAAATTATGGCCATGTGGCGGTGGTGACCGATCCGGCCGATTACGCGCCGCTGCTGAGGGAGATGTCGTCGGCCAATGGCGCAGTGGGCGCCGAAACACGGTTCCGTCTCGCCCAAAAAGCGTTTTCGCACACCGCTGCTTATGACGGCGCCATAAGCAATTATCTGACGGCGCTGGACGCCGGCGGTCGGCGCGCCGAGTTCCCGGCGAAGCTCAATCTGCAATTCGACCGGGTTCAGTCGTTGCGCTATGGCGAGAATCCGCATCAGAATGCGGCCTTTTACCGGGATCTCGATCCCGCGCCCGGCAGCCTGAGCAGTTACGTGCAACTGCAGGGCAAGGAACTGTCATACAACAATATCGCCGATGCCGACGCGGCATGGGAATGTGTCAAAACTTTCGATCAGGCAGCGTGCGTCATCATCAAGCACGCCAATCCGTGCGGCGCCGCGGTCGGCGCTACGCCGCTCGAGGCCTACAGGAAAGCCTTTGCCACCGATCCCACCTCGGCGTTTGGCGGCATCATCGCCTTCAACCGCGAGCTCGACACGACAACCGCCGCGGCAGTGGTGCAGCAGTTCGTCGAAGTCGTGATCGCGCCCCGGGTGTCCGATGCCGCGGCCGCGGTGCTCGCGCAGAAACCCAACATCCGGGTGCTGGCCGTGTCGCTTGCCGCGGGCGGCAATGCTTATGACGTCAAGCGCGTCGGCGGCGGGTTGCTGGTCCAGACACCTGATAGCCTGAACGTTTCCGCCTCGCAACTCAAGGTCGTCACCCAACTCAAGCCGACCGCCAGCCAGCTCAACGATTTGCTTTTTGCCTGGCGTGTCGCCAAGTTCGTCAAGTCCAATGCCATCGTGTTCTGCGCCAATGGCCAGACGCTGGGCGTGG
>CAYIRZ010000032.1:0-14918 GCA_964365845.1 uncultured Streptomycetaceae bacterium | reverse complement strand
CGGGAAGCTTCGCGTCCTGAGCCAAAATCGTGCCAGCGCATCACGCGTTTCATTATGTTACGGGCTCTAAGGAGGCTCGATGAAAATGCTTATGGCGATGTCGCGCCTGGTCGATGCGCTCAACGAACACGTCGGCCGTTTCACCCACTGGCTGATCCTCGCCTGCGTGCTGATCAGCGCCGGAAACGCCGTCGCGCGCTATGGCTTCAACCTGAGTTCCAACGCCTTCCTCGAAATCCAGTGGTACCTCTATTCGATCGTGTTTCTGGGCGCCGCCGGCTATACCCTGAAACACAACGCCCACGTGCGTATCGACCTGCTCTCCGGCCGCCTGTCGCAGCGCACACAAGCCTGGATAGACGTGTTCGGCGGCCTGTTCATGCTGCTGCCGGTGTGCGCCGTCATTTTCTGGTACGGCGGGAGCGCGTTTCTCGAGTCCTACCGCATCGGTGAACTCTCGGCTGATGCCGGGGGCCTGGCGCGCTGGCCGATCAAACTGGTGCTGCCGCTGGCGTTCCTGCTGCTGATGCTGCAGGGCCTTGCGGAAACCATCAAGCGCCTGGCCTTCCTCTTGGGCCTCTCCAGCGATGCGGCGCAGCCCGAAGCCCCGGGCCGCGAGCACGCGGAATAAGGCGGAGAAACACGAATATGGCATTCGAACTCATGGCCCCGCTGATGTTCGCGGGCCTCGCCGCCTTCCTGCTGCTCGGTTATCCGGTCGCGTTTGCGCTGGCGGCCAACGGACTGCTGTTTGCCGTGATCGGCTTCGAACTCGGCATGCTGCAGCCCGAGCTGCTGCAGGCCCTGCCGCAGCGCATCTACGGCATCATGGCCAACCCGCTGCTGCTCGCCATCCCGTTCTTCACCTTCATGGGGCTGGTCCTGGAGCGCAGCGGCATGGCCGAGGACCTGCTCGACACCGTCGGCCAGCTGTTCGGTCCGATCCGCGGCGGCGTGGCCTATGCGGTGATACTCGTCGGCGCGCTGCTCGCCGCCACCACCGGCGTGATCGCGGCCTCGGTGATTGCGATGGGGCTGATATCGCTGCCGATCATGCTGCGCTACGGTTATTCGCGACAGCTCGCGTCGGGCGTCATCTGCGCCTCGGGCACGCTGGCGCAGATCATCCCACCTTCGATCGTGCTGATCGTGCTGGCCGACGTGCTCGGCGCCTCCGTCGGCGACGTCTATGCCGGCGCGGTACTGCCCGGCCTGATGCTGGTCGTCCTGCTGATGGGTTATATCCTCATCGTATCCATCGTCAAGCCATCCGCCGCCCCGGCGCTGCCGCCCGAGGAGCGCACGCTCAGAGGCTGGGCGCTGTACCGCCACGCGCTGCTCGTCATGGTGCCGCCGCTGACGTTGATCTTCCTGGTGCTGGGTTCGATGTTCATGGGCATCGCCACGCCCAGCGAAGGCGGCGCGATGGGCGCGGTCGGCGCGCTGGTTCTGGCGCTGGCAAAACGGCGTCTTGATTACAGGGTGTTGCGCGAAGCGCTCGAGTCCACCGCCAAATTGTCGAGCTTTGTCATGTTCATACTCATAGGCTCAACGGTGTTCGCGCTGATTTTCCGCGCAGTCGACGGCGATCTGTGGGTCGAACGGCTGTTCACCCTGGTGCCGGGCGGTGCCGTCGGCTTCCTGATCGTCGTCAACCTGCTCATTTTCGTGCTCGGCTTCTTCATCGATTTTTTCGAGATCGCTTTCATCCTGCTGCCGCTGCTCGCGCCGGTCGCGGCCAAGATGGGCATAGACCCGGTGTGGTTTGCGGTCATGATAGGCATGAACATGCAGACCTCGTTCCTGACCCCGCCGTTCGGTTTCGCGCTGTTTTATCTGCGCAGCGTGGCGCCCCGGGAAATTCGCACCGCCGATATCTACAAAGGCATCATTCCATTCGTAGGCATACAGCTGCTCGCGCTGCTGATCGTGATCGCCTGGCCGGCCCTGGTCACCGGCACAGCCAATGCGGGAGCGGCCAGGGGCACGCCCAATATCGAAATCCAGGTCCCTGCGCCGGAAGACAAGACCACCGCCGAAATCGAACGCATGCTGCGCGAAGGAAAATGAGCCTGAAAGCGCGAGCAGCCTGTCGGACTTGGCCCCGTTCTTCAGTGTTTATCATTTTAGGAGTTTGTCGGAGCCAAGCCCGACAAACTCCTAGGCGCGCTACTTCTTGCCGGACTGGGTCGAGGTAGCGGTGTGCATGAAGTTGTCATAGCTGCTTTCCGCGACACGGAACCACAGCAACTGGTCATTGCGGAACTTGCGCCACGGCTCGTAGATCTTCCCGAACTCCGGATACTTGGCGACGAGTTCGTCGTAAAGCTCGTTCGCCACCTTGAGGCACGCCTCCATCACCGGGCGCGGGAAAGCCCGCAACTGCGCGCCGGCGGCCACCAGCCTGCGCAGCGCCTCGGTGTTCTTCGCATCGTATTTGGCGACCATGTGGATATTGGCCTCGGCGCACGCGGTTTCGAGCGCTTCCTGATAACTCTTCGGCAGCGACTGCCACTGCTTGATGTTCACATAGACGGAAAGCTGCGCCGAACCCTCCCACCAGCCGGGGTAGTAGTAGTACTTCGCGACCTTGTTGAAGCCGAGCTTCTCGTCGTCGTAGGGCCCGACCCACTCCGCCGCGTCTATCGTGCCGCGCTCGAGCGCCTGATAGATCTCGCCGCCGCCGATCTGCTGCGGCACCACGCCCAGCCGCGCCAGGATCTGGCCGGCCAGCCCGGGGATGCGCATCTTGAGCCCCTTCAGATCGGCCACGGATTTGATTTCCTTGCGATACCAGCCGGCCATCTGGGTACCGGTGTTGCCGCACGGAAAATTGACGATGTTGTAGGATTTGAACAGCTCGCGCATGAGTTCCATGCCGCCGCCGTAGTACATCCACGCGTTCTGCTGGCGGCAGTTCATGCCGAACGGCAATGCGGTATCGAAGGCAAAAGCCGGATTTTTCCCGACATAGTAATAGCTCGCCGTCTGCCCGCATTCGACCGTGCCGTTCTGCACCGCGTCCAGCACCTGCAGCGGCGGCACGATCTCGCCCCCGGCAAAGACGCGGATTTCGAATTTGCCGTCGGTCATCCTGGACACGCGGCCGGCGATGTCCTCGGCGATGCCGTACAGGGCATCGAGGCTCTTCGGGAAACTCGACGCCATGCGCCAGCGGATCTGCGGCTGTGATTGCGCGATCGCCGGCGCCGCGACGGCGCCCGCGGCCAGCCCGAGCCCGGTTTTTTTCAGGAAGTCACGTCTTTTCATTTTCCCCTCCATGCCCGATGCTAATGATTTTGTTTTTGAGATCCTAATCTCCGGCAATCGTCATGCGCTCGATCAGGATCGATCCGCACTGCCGCGAGCCGCGCCGGATCACATCGTTGCCGACGGCGGCGATGCCGCGGAACATGTCCTTGAGATTGCCGGCGATGGTGATTTCCTGCACCGGGTAGGCGATCTCGCCGTTCTCCACCCAGTAGCCGGCCGCGCCGCGCGAATAATCGCCGGTCACCGGGTTGATGCCCTGCCCCATGAGTTCGGTCACCAGCAGGCCGCTGCCCATTTTCCCGAGCAGCGCTGCAAAATCCTCGCCGGTGTCCTGCAGGATCAGGTTGTGGTTGCCGCCGGCGTTGCCGGTGGACTGCATGCCCAGCTTGCGCGCCGAGTAGCTGGCGAGAAAATAACCCCGCACCACGCCGCCCGCCACCACGTCGCGCGCCTGCGTGGCCACGCCCTCGCCGTCGAACGGGCTGCTCGCCTGCCCTTTCCTGATATGCGGCAGATCGCGGATGTTCACGAACGGCGCGAACACCTGCTGGCCTATGCTGTCGAGCAGGAACGACGACTTGCGGTAAAGACTGCCGCCGCTCACCGCGGAAACGAAATGACCGAGCAGGCTGGAGGCGATCGGCGCCTCGAACAACACCGGCACCTGGGTGGTCGCGATTTTCTTTGCGCCCAGGCGCTTCAAGGCGCGCTCGCCGGCGCGCCGGCCCACGGTTTCCGGCGCCGCGAGGTCAGCCGGGTCGCGGGTGGTTTCGTACCAGTCGTCGCGCTGCATCTCATCGTTCTTGCCCGCGATCAAAGCGCACCACACGCTATGCCGCGACGTCGGGTAGCCGGCGAGAAAACCCAGCGAGTTGCCGTAGATGAAATGCGATTCCTGGGTCGAGACGGTCGCCCCTTCGGAGTTGTCGATGCGCGGATCGACCGCGAAGCCGGCGGACTCGCAGGCCTTGGCCAGCTCGATCGCGCGTTCGACCGGCACGCCCCACGGATGCCACAGATCCAGATCCGGGATGTCGCGCGCGAGCAACTCGGCATCGGCCAGCCCGGCGCAATCGTCGGACGCGGTGAAGCGCGCGATCGACAGCGCGGCGTCCACGGTATCGCGCATCGCCTGCGGCGAAAAATCGGAGCTGCTGGCGTGCCCCTGCTGCTTGCCGATATAGACCGTGACGCTCATGCCCTTGTCACGGTTGTACTCTATGGTTTCGACCTCGCCGCAGCGCACGGTCACGGTCTGGCCGAAACCTTCGCTCGCCTCGGTCTCGGCGGCATTAGCGCCGCGCTGTTTCGCATAATCGAGGGCGTCCTGGGCAATCTGCTTGAGCGTGTCGGCGCTGTATGAAAAACGGTTGTCTGACATGATGTGATGGATTCCGGCGGCTAGGAGTTTGTCGGATCCAGCCCCGACAAACTCCTAAAATGAAAAAAACTTAAGAATGAAGCGAAAAGAACGTCATGCAAGTGACGTTTGTTCCGGCCAACACGGCGTTTCGACATGCAAATCTTCTTTCTTAAGCAGCTTGCCGGACCATCAAAGTCCGACAGACTGCTAACGGGTGCAAAAAGAGCGTTATCATAACAGCTTCAATTGCCATGAATAACCTGCCTGTGGACAACCATATCCCGCCCAGCAAGTCGCAGCGCAAGCGAGAAATGACCGAGTTGCAGGACCTCGGCGTCGAGCTGATCGAGCTCTCCGAGCAGCAGCTCGCGCAAATCGGACTGCCCGACAATCTGCACGATGCGGTAATCGCCGCCCGGCAGGTGAACAAATTCGAGGCGCGCCGCCGGCAACTGCAGTACATCGGCAAGCTGATGCGCACCGTCGATGCCGAGCCGATACGCGCGCAGCTCGATCTCTGGAAAGCCACCTCGCGCGAACACATCTCGTGGCTGCACCAGATCGAGCGCTGGCGCGAACGCCTGCTCGCCGACGAGGCCGCGCTGCATGAACTCGCCGGGGAATGCCCGCACGCCGACACTCAGCAACTGCGCACGCTGATCCGCAACACGCTGCGCGAGCGCGAGATGAACAAGCCGCCCAAGAGCTACCGCGCGTTGTTCCAGGTGTTGCGCGAGCTGATGCCGCTCAAGCTGGTAAAATAAAAAACTTTCTCCCACCGCAATAAATCATGAGCGATGAACTTCTGATCGGCCTGGTCTCCATCAGCGACCGCGCCTCCCAAGGCGTCTACGAAGACCAGGGCATACCCGCGCTCCAGGAATGGTTCGGCAGTGCGCTGGCCACGCCGTGGCGCATGGTGACGCGCCTCATTCCCGACGAACAGCCGGTGATCGAAGCGGCACTCAGGGAGCTGGTCGACCAGGAAGGCTGCCATCTGGTGCTCACCACCGGCGGCACCGGTCCCGCGCCGCGCGACGTGACGCCCGAGGCGACGCTGGCGGTCGGCGACAAGGTGATGCCGGGTTTCGGCGAACAGATGCGGCAGGTGAGCCTCAAGTTCGTGCCCACCGCCATCCTGTCGCGCCAGGTCGCGGTCATCAGGAAAAGCGCGCTCATCATCAACCTGCCGGGCCAGCCCAAGGCGATCCGGGAAACGCTCGAAGGTTTGAAAGATGAAAGCGGCAAGACCCTCGTCAACGGCATCTTCGCCGCGGTGCCCTACTGCATCGACCTCATCGGCGGGCCGTATATCGAGACGAACGAGGCTGTCGTTAAAGCGTTCCGCCCGAAGTCGGCGATACGCCCAAAGCAAACTTGAACCGCCAAGAGTGCCAAGCAGATCAAAAACAATATTGAACCGCCAAGATTCTTCACAATACCCGCTTGACGGGTACGCCAAGACGCCAAGAAGAACAGATAATGACATCAACCAAATCGGCGGCTAATTTGTCACCTAAATTTTCAATCAATTGTAGTTAGAACGCGCGATGCCGCACCGCGTCGATATTGACTCCATCCATCAGAACAACTTCGTTCTTTTGAACATCGTTTATCCAACCGATCTACGAGAATGGTGATGAAGATCACTATTTGGATGAAGAGTCCGAGACAAAGAGAGAGTGGAAATACTGGGATGGCGCTCTAGATCTTTCAGGGATAAAAGGACAGGAAGAGTGGCATTTCGAGCTGCATGTTTCAGACTTCTGCACCGCGCTTGAGGAGCTGATTTCAGAACTAGAAGGATCGGTTGATTGGCAGTCGCTTCACTATGACGACGACGCGTTCTAACAACGCGATCGATAGTGACACTTATTCGACGCCGCTCCGCGCGCCGAGCAGTGCGCATCATCGCGGACGTTAAATTGATTAATTTCTGGAATTTCTTGGCGTCTTGGCGTCTTGGCGCCTTGGCGTCTTGGCGGTTCAATCTTGTTTTTGACTTTAAATAAAAAATGGAAAAACTACTCGAAACCGTCGAAATAGAAACCGGCAGGAATCCCGCCGTCAGCATCATCTGGCTGCACGGCCTCGGCGCCGACGGCAACGACTTCGTGCCCGTGGTGCAGGAACTCGACCTGTCGCAAGCGCCGCCCATCCGTTTCATCTTCCCGCACGCGCCGATGCAGCCGGTGTCCATCAACAACGGCTACGTGATGCGCGCCTGGTACGACGTCAGCCACGGCGACCTCGAAGGCAAATCGCGTCAGGCCGACGAGCAAGGCGTGCGTGCCTCGCAGGCGGCGATCGGCGAGTTGATCGAACGCGAAGAAGATAGGGGAATATCAAATAAAAACATGATGTTAGCGGGGTTCTCCCAAGGCGGCGCCATCGCGCTGCAGACCGGCCTGCGCTATCCCCAACCGCTCGCCGGCGTGATGGCGCTCTCCACCTACCTGCCGCTCGTCGAAAGCTTCGCGCAGGAAGCCGCGCCCGCGAACGCCAAGACGCCGATTTTCATGGCGCACGGCACTGACGATCCGGTAGTGCCGTGCGCGATGGGCTCGAACTCGAAAGAACTGCTGGGGAAAATGGGCTACAGCGTCGAGTGGCACGAATACCCGATGCAGCACTCGGTATGCCTCGAAGAAATTCAGGATATCGGCGCGTGGCTCAAGCGCGTGCTGGCTGCACGGCAAAGCTGAGGTTCCTGACAGGAAAATGCTCTGGTTCGGGCCTTGATCGGCTCCCCGACCAGGGCAAATCTGAGAACTCTTGGCTGATTAGGGTGCCGCTGAATTAACGCCGTGTTGGGCGGCGCGGAGCACGGACACAACAGGAAACGGCGCGCCGTATCACCGCGTCCGCCTCGAACACAGTTAGGCATGTTTTTCCTTTATTTCTATTAGCATAGCGTCTAGCAGAGAAAGAATAGTGTTGGTATCGGCTAACTATGTGTGCTGACGCACTGACGATGGTATGCATACGCCTAAACTTGAACACGGGAGACAATGGGCAAGCGGTGCTTGCACCGTGGCGATTTCCCATCAACTTAAAGGACACGGAAATGAACTGGGACCGCATCGAAGGAAACTGGAAGCAATTCAAGGGTAATGTCAAGCAGCAGTGGGGCAAGCTCACCGATGACCAGCTCGACGTGATTGCAGGCAAGCGCGATAAACTTGCCGGCAAGATCCAGGAAACGTATGGCATCTCCAAGGATGTAGTGGAGAAGCAGCTCACCGATTGGCAAAAGGGCCTGAAGGAAATAACTCACGTCAAGTGAGGCAGCGTGAAAACGGCCGCGATAATGCAATGGAGCGAATCATCGCAGGGCGATGTCAGACAAAAGACGACGCGGACGCCGGTGCGGCATTGATTGCGCAATATATAGACACTGCCGATATCTGCATTTTTCACAACAATCCGCCGGGTCAGCACGATGCTTTTGCCGTGGGTGGAGACTGGGCGGATTTCAATCCGGTTGCAGCGCCGCGACTGGTGGAAAGCGCGTCCAATTGATTCTGCAGACAGGAGGAATATCATGCCGCTCAAAAAAGGATCCAGCCAGTTGGTAATCAGCAGCAATATCAAGACACTGGTGGATGAATGGAAGAAGAATGGATTGATTGGCACCAGCCATCCGCCAACCATAAAAAAAGCGATCGAGCAGGCCGTTGCCATCGCAATGGCCAAGGCCGGCAAAAGCCGCAATACGCAGCCGCGCAGCCGCAAAGCCAGTTGAGTCCGAGTTCATCCCATCCTATCCTTCCTCGCAAAGGAGGGGGGGCCTCTTCCTCGCTTTGGGGAGAGAAGCCACCGACGCATCTGATCGTCGGCGGCATGGATGGGCCGGTAATCAGGCTCAACGAGGAGGCGCTGGCGCAGCTGCGCTGCGAAAAGCAGTTGCGCATTGTGCCCGGCGCTACGCATTTGTTCGAAGAGGCGGGCGCGCTCGAACAGGTGGCGCGCCTCGCCGCGGAGTGGTTCGGGCGGCACTTGCCGCCTCGTTCGAATGTTCCCATGGTTGACGCCTGACGTGAAGCCGGACCGGGGCGACAACCGATTCAACAGAGGAGAGACTTATGGCTAAATGCGATGGATGCGGAAATGAGTACGATAAATCTTTTCAGGTGATGGCCCTGGGTAAAACCTATACTTTTGATAGCTTCGAATGCGCGATCCACGCACTTGCGCCCACCTGTGCGCATTGCGGTATACACATCGTCGGGCATGGCTTGGAGAAGGGCGGCCGGATGTTTTGCTGTAATCATTGTGCCGCGAAGGAGGGCGTGAAGGAACTGCGCGACCGCGCCTGATTCAATGGCATACGCTTCAATCGTGAAGACCCGAACCAAGGAGAATGGACAAGCGCGATGCCGATTACGCCGTGGCGAAGGAAAAGTGCGATGCTTTTGCAGGCGGCGCGAAAAGCAATTGTATGAACGAGGCGAAGGCGTGTTTCGGCAAGTCGTGAATTGCGCCGCACGGGCCTGTCTGCCTCAAGTAGTAGTCCATTTATCTTGAATTTAAAGGAGAAAACATCATGACCATGCTTAAAGTGATCGAAGTCCTCGCCCAATCGAACAAGAGCTGGGAGGATGCCGCGCAACAGGCGCTCAAAGAGGCATCGAAGACGGTTCGCAACATCAAGTCGATCTATATCCATGACATGGAAGCGACGGTCGAGAACGGCAAGATTGCGAACTACCGGATCAATGCCAAGATCTCCTTCCTGCTCGAAGGAAGCTGAGACGGTGATGCCGGGTGCGCCAGTGGCTGGCGCTGCTGTGCAAGCACATTCCCGATCGCGACGAGCACCTCGTTCGCTACGTCGGCTGGTACTCGAACCGGGCACGCGGCGAGCGGGCAAAGGAAGCATCGCCGCACGCCGGTGCCGCGCTGCCTGCGCCAAGCGAGCAACCAAGCACCGAGTTCGCTGCCCGTGCCAAGGCTACGTGGGCGCGGCTGATGCGCAAAGTCTATGCGGCCGCAGGCCGATAATACCTTCGTTTCGATCAGCTAAAACCTCGAACGAGATACCCCGGGAAATGCGAGCTGCAGGCCATGACATGGGTGATGGCTTCGCGATCGTATTCGTCCCCAGAACGGTAGGTCTCGAAAAATGCATGAAGCCGCTGGATCCGCTCGGGCATCGCATTCATCGCCTGCAAGCCGACCGAGACACCGTAATTGGTGAAGGCAAATTTGACATGGTGAGCCCGGGGCTCGCGGCAAAAGTAGCCTCCATCCTTTCCTGTCGGCACCCACATCTGATCGAGCATGGCGAGGCAACGCGCCTTCTGCGTCCTCGCCCAGTCTTCATCGGGAAAGAACTGGGCCATCCATAACATCATGCCGAGGCCCAAATCCTGGGTGATAACAAGATCGGGAGACGATTGTTCGATCAGCAGACGCATCTTGGCGATCTCCCGGGACAGCGCCTTTTCATCGAGAAGACGGTAGGAAACATAGCCATCGAAGGCATCGAGCGCGCCAAAGCCGTAGCCTGGATAAGGGCTGCTCAGATCCTCGTTCATTTTCCAGATGACGCCACGGCCCGGCACGACAAAAGCGTCGTGAATCTGGCGTACCAGCGCCACCCCTTTTTGCCGGTAATCCGGAATATGCTGGCCGAGGACGGACAGCGCATACAACCACATGGCGAGGTAATGGAAATACTGGCCATCACGGTCGGGCGCTTCGCCGATGCGAATGCCGCGGGGACGCCCAAGCACGCGATCGACTTCAGCAACAAGCCATTCCGCCTCGTCGAGATACCGGCGCTGTTCCAATTCGGCGTAGAGCGAGACGAGGAGGACGACGCCGAAGGCGTCCGTCCACAAATACCTGAGGCCGTTCGGCCAGATGCCCTCGGCACGCATCCAGGCCAGCTTGTCGAGGACATATCGCGTGTCCTTGCATGCCGTCATGGTCTGCCTTTCATGGCCTGCCTTAGATTCCGAATGGGTAGGTATCCGGAAGCCCCTCAAGCTCCTCGGTCTTCAGCGGCGTTACGGCCTCGGTCTGGTCGAACCAGATATATTCGTCGAACTGGCGCGGCAGAACCGCCTGGAAATAATGGCTTTGAAGTTCTGTCTCGGGCCGGTAGATCACGCCGATGGCTCGTTCGAGTTGCGGCTTCAACAGACCCTCGATGAGCCCGGAAGCGGTTTGGCTTCGCAAGGGCAACATAAAGCGCGCATGGCCCGCTTCGTGGCATAGGCGCTCGTAACTGCCGGTCAAGGACGGGCGGACGGTTTTGATCTCCATCGGCTCATCCCAGTTCGAGGCCGCCGCGACCGTTCCGCTGTTCGTGCCGAAGCCGACCAAATAGGCCGCGGTTCCGAATTCCTGCCGGCACAGATGGCCGATATTGTATTCGCCGCGCGAAGACATTTCCGTCGCCGCGGAGTCGCCCACATGCGAATTGTGCGCCCAGACGATCGCGCGGCTCCCGGGTCCATGAAAATTGAGAAGATTCTTCAACGTTTCGAACATGTGGCTGTCGCGCAAGTTCCAGGAGGAGCGCGAGCCGTAATACATGGTCCGGTAATAGCGCTCGGCATTGGCGACGAGGCGGGCGTTCTGCACGACATCCAGGAAGCGCTCGCCATCATGCTCGGCATAGGCCCGGCGCTTCTGCATGAGGTCCGTGAGCATGGAAACAACCTCATGCTCGCAGGTCTGATAGGCGCCGGTCAGCGCCGCGTGACCATAGGTGGCGGGATCCGTCTGCCACGGTGTCAGGCAACCGTAACGCTGGCGCGCGACCTGCGCGGTTTGCGGGTCGATGTCGTCCAGGTAGGTCAGGACCGACCGAATGGAGGTGTATAGGCTGTAGAGATCAAGGCCATGAAATGCAACCCGCTTGCCGGGTTCGACCAGGCCATTGCGTTTACGCAACCAGTCAACGAATTCCCGTACCTCGCGATTGCGCCACATCCAGGTGGGAAAGCGAGCGAATGCCGTCCATTCGGAGGCAGGATATGTGGCATGTCGAACGTAGTGATCGATGCGCGCCGCGTCAGGCCAATCGGCCTCAATGGCGATGAAAGAGAACCCCTTGCGATCGATGAGTTCGCGCGAAATGCGCTCGCGCATGCGATAGAACTCCGAGGTGCCATGCGTTGCCTCGCCGAGCAGGACGATGCGCGCATCGCCGATCCGCCGCAGCAGCGGTTCGAGGTCGGCGGAGTCTATCGTCTCGAACTTTTCACAGGATTTCGCAATAGCCTTCGACAGCGTGCCCCCTGCCATTTTGACTGTGGGACGATATTGCGGCGAGACGGAACCGCCCTCCTCCGGCGCCCAGCCTTCCTCGCCCACCAGTGGGACAAAACGGACATCGGCGATATCCTCCGTCTTGTATTGGTGCTCAGACACGCGGATCACACGCACCAATTCCTGAACCCGCCGATCGACCCCCACGGGAATCACCAGCCGGCCGCCGATTTTGAGTTGCGCCTTCAGCGATTCGGGCACCTCGGGGCCGCCCGCCGCGACCACGATCGCATCATAGGGTGCGTGATCGGTCCAGCCGCGCGTGCCGTCGGCATGCAGTACATGCACATTGGCATAACCGAGGTCGGCCAGCACCGCAGCCGCCTTCTCGGCAAGCTGGCCGATGCGCTCGACCGTGTAAACATCCCTGGCAATGCGCGAGAGGACGGCCGCGGCGTAACCCGAGCCGGTGCCGATCTCCAGCACCCTTTCACCGCCTTCGAGCGCCAAAGCCTCGGTCATCAGCGCGACAATATAAGGCTGAGAGATCGTCTGCCCCTCCGCTATCGGCAGCGGCGCATCTTCGTAAGCGAATTCCCGCAGATTCTCGGGCAGGAAGGCCTCGCGCGGCACGCTTCGCATTGCGTCGAGAACCAGGGGCGAGCGCACGCCACGACCCGCTATATGGCGGTCAACCATCTCATCGCGGAGTTTCGCAAAATCTATTTTGTTCATCTGTCATGTCTCCAAATTGATGGCACTGCGCGCCGTGCGCCTTGCAGCCGGCCATCCTCGCGACGCTATTCAACAGCCTGTTGGGACACCAGTCTCTCTCACGTCAGACACCAACCGAGCGTCGCGCTGCGCTGCGCCGAACGTCATCGACCAAGGCCAAGTTTTCTCATCGCTGCGGTCAGGGTCTGCCTGGTCTTGGCATAACCAGCCCAGGGATCTGTACCAGCTTCCAGCCGCTCGTGCGCATTGACGATCGTCCACTGCGCACCTCCAGTTAGCGAAGGAAGTTCTTTCCAGGAACAAGGCATTGAAACTCCCATTCCGGGCCGCGCACGCGCCGAAAATGCCGCAACTGTGGTCGCCCCGCGCCCGTTGCGCAGGTAATCGATGAACACCTTCCCCAGCCGGTTGCGAGGTCCGCTTTTTGATACAAAACGGGCTGGAGCAACGGTGGCGATGTGCTGCACGATCTGCTTCGAAAAGTCTTTGACCGTGTCCCAATTATCGCGCGGCGTCAGAGGCACCACCACGTGCAGGCCCTTGCCGCCACTGGTCTTCAGAAAGCTCTGCAGTCCCAGCTCGTCCAGAAACGTATGGACGAGTTGGGCGGCTTCGAGCATCAGCGGCCACGCCAGCCCTTCGGCCGGGTCCAGATCGAAAGTCATCCGGTCCGGTTTTTCGATGCTTCGGGTTGTCGCGTTCCAGGTGTGGAATTCCACGACATTCATCTGCGCGGCGCCGAGCAAGGCTTTGAGAGAGTCGATTTCCAGCAGAGGAGGATGCTCAGGATCAAATGCCGGGTCCAGCTCCTTCAACCCTGGAATCTTTAGTGTGTCGCCGTGCTTCTGGAAGAATAACTGGTGCTGGATTCCTGCAGGTGCGCGCAACAGCGAAACCGGACGTCGCACCAGGTGCGGAAGTATACGCTTGGCCACTTGCGCATAATAATTCACCAGGTCGAGCTTGGTCAGGCCAGTGCTGGGGTCGATGATGCGGTCGGGATGGGTGATGCGCACGCCGCCGATTTCAGTCGGGTCCGCGGCCTTGCGTTTGCCAGGTGCGGGAGTGCCGTCGCGAGCCCTTGCGGCGGTGTCCAGCGCATCGGCTGCCGATTCCCGGGTAATCGCGGTCGCGGGCTTGTCGGTGCGCAGGCCGTGAAAGACAGCCTCGCGCGGTGTTCCGCGCGCTTTGGTTTGCCGCGCAGATTTGGCTGGCGCCTTCGGCAAGACGGGCTTCGCAGCCGCCGCTTTTTTCTTGCCGGCACGCCTGGAAGCGCTTGCCGCAAGAACACTGTCGGGCAATGCGTCAACGACACTGAAGTCGGAGGCCGGCTTCGCCTCGGCATCGCGTTCCTTGATCAGCAACCAGGGCTGCTGGCGCGAGTCGGCATCGCTGCGCATTCTCACCAGCGCCCACCCACCCTTCAGTTTCTCGCCGTGGAGCTGAAACTTCAGTTTGCCGGCTCGATAACCCGCCCGCGGGTCGCCGACGGGCTCCCACGTACCGCGGTCCCAGACGATGACCGTACCCGCGCCATACTGCTTCGGTGGAATCACGCCTTCGAAGCCGGCGTAAGACAGCGGATGATCCTCAACCTGTACCGCCAGGCGCTTTTGCGTCGGGTCAAGGCTGGGTCCCTTGGGTATTGCCCAGCTTTTCAACGTACCATCCAGCTCCAAGCGGAAGTCGTAATGCAGACTCCGTGCGGCATGCTTCTGGATTACAAAGGACAGGACGGATTTTTTCCTTGCAACGGCGCCCGCCGGTTCGGGGGTGAAAGCGAAATCCCGCTTTTTCTTGTACGCCAGGAGTGGGTCGGTGGACGCCATTCACGTTTCCTTTGGCACGTTCTGAACGCGTTCCTTCAAGCTGACCGGCGCCTGGACGCAGACTTCGACTTCGACGTTTGTTTGGCGCCGCGGCTTCCCGTGCTCCTCGTCTTTGGAAGAGCACCCTCGCTCACCGGTCTTGTCTAGCTGGCTCTCTCAAGCACGCTATTCCCAGTAGGGCGGACGCTCATAGTACTTGTACACGTCCCGGTTCCATTTTTCATCGGACAGCGAAGGCCAGTTGTCCGTGTCAAAGCCGGGGGCATTTTCGAGACGCTCCTTGGATATATTGAGAATGTACTCGTTTTTCTCGTGATCATACTTGAACGCGCTGAATGGAATCGCGAACAGCTTTTCGCCCATGCCGAGAAATCCGCCATTCCACCCGGAACACAAGGTCGAATAAGGCCAACATAGTGAATTCCAGCGAATACATTAGGCGAAAAATCGCGCGCATACTGTGCGGGAGCACACATAACAACCGCAAGGTACGC
>CAYIRZ010000031.1:0-14961 GCA_964365845.1 uncultured Streptomycetaceae bacterium | reverse complement strand
TAATCAGAGGTTCCTTAGCATAGGGTTTCGACACGTAAAGCTTATTTATTAAGCAACCTGTCGCCGCAGCGTCGATCAGCAACGACCCGTTAACGCTACGCGTTCCGGTGAATGGAGCCAAGTCCGACAGGCTGCTAACACTTCATCTTGCCGCAGGCCTCGACACCCTTGTCGTTCGGATTCTTCACCAGTTCCCTGAGCGCATCCGACATCGGGAAGCCGAGATTGATCCCTTTGGGCGGAATCGCCGATTGGAACCACTTGGTGTAGATCTTGCTGATTTCGCCGCTCTTGTAAAGTCCGATCACCGTGTTGTCCACCAGTTTTTTGAACGCGGGGTCGTCTTTGCGCATCATGATTCCATACGGGTCATCCGACAGGAACTCGCCGACGACCTCGTAATCGGCCGGGTTCTTGGCGCTGGCGCGCAGGCTGTAGAGCAGGATATCGTCCATCGGGAACGCCGCCGCGCGGCCGGTTTCCACCGCCAGGAACGATTCGGCGTGATCCTTGGCCGGGATGAAGTTGATGCCCAGTTTCTTCTCGTCGTTATAGGTCTTCATTGCGCGCTCGTTGGTGGTGCCCTGCGTGTAGACCACGGTCTTGCCCTTCAGGGCGTCGTAGCCTTTGATGCCCGCGGACTTCTTGACGATCAGTTTGGTGCCGGTCATGAAATAGGTGGGCGCGAAGGCGACCTGTTTCTGGCGCTCGACGCTGTTGGTGGTCGATCCACATTCCAGGTCGATGTTGCCGCCGGCGAGAATCGGGATGCGCGTTTGCGAGGTGACGGGCACGAACTCGACCTTGAGATTGGGCATTTTGAGTTCGGCCTTGACCGCATCGACTATCCTCAGGCAGATGTCGACGCCATAACCGATCGGCCGCTGTTTGTCGTCGAGGTACGAGAACGGAATCGAAGCGTCACGATGGCCGATCTTGACCACGCCGGTATCCTTGATTTTCTTGAGCGTGCCGGACAGCTCTTGAGCGCCGACCGGTGCAGCCATCAGCGCGACCGCGAGCAGGATAAACAACACCTTGAAAATACGGCTCATAGCATTCTCCTGATTATTTGATGTGGCCCGGAATTTTTCTGGAACTGGCAGCCTGTCGGACTTAACAGATTGAACCCCTTGCATCAATCTAGCCTAACAGTGGGGGGTTGTCCAGTTCCCCGTTACCGAAGTGTGCTGAATTTCTAATTATAATCAGTGGGCTGCGACAAAACCGCTGCGGGCATGCGCTTTTGATCACGAACCTTCAGCCATCAGTCCAAGCAGGGGTGATGTACTATCATCCATACAAATACCTTAATTGCTGTGAGCGGCCATATCTCCGGCTAGCTTCGCGTACCTTCAAGTAAGTTTCACGTAATTCACGTAAGTTACGGGGACTAGCCTGATCAAACGTCATTTGCATGGCGTTCTTTTTGCCTCATTTTTTAGTTTCTTTCATTTCAGGATTTTGTCGGAGCCAAGTCCGACAAACTCCTCGATAACCGCGGCCAGCCGTTGCGGCTGGTCGTGATGCATCATGTGGCCGCAGTCGGCAAGGCAGACTTCGCGGAAATCCCTGAAAGCAGCTTTGCGCTCGGCGAGTTCGTCGGGGGTGTCCTTGAGCCAGCCGGGCGCATGCGTATCCTTTCCCGTCACCAGCAGCACCGGCGCGGTGACGCTCCGCCAGCACGCCAGCATTTCCCCGATACGAAAAAGGTAGGGATTGACGATTTTGTGCCGCGGATCGCTCATCAGCGCCACCGCGCCTGAGTCGAGTTGCCGCGCCCAGTGGCGAGCGAGGAAATCGGCCTTGTCGTCGGTGAGCCGCGGGTTGTTGCGTTTGAGCCGCGCCGCGACTTCGGCGAACGACCGGTAGGGCCTGAATTGCGGCGGGTCGCGTACCTCGTCCAGCCACTGCGCGTGGCGGGCGGGAGCCTGCTCGAAACCCGTGCGCGCCATGCCCAGACCTTCGAGCGTGACCGCGCGCGCAACGCGCCGTGGCCTGATTCCGGCATAGGCGCAGACGATGTTGCCGCCCATGCTGTGGCCGGCGAGATTGACCGGCGCATCGCGCTGATAAAGATCGAGCAGGGCATCCAGATCGGCGTAGTAGTCGGGAAACCAGTAGCCCTCACCCGCCCATTGGGTGAGCCCGAAGCCGCGCCAGTCGGGCGCGATCACGTGCCAGTCGTTTTTCAGGCTGTCGACCAGGAACTGGAACGACGCGGACATGTCCATCCAGCCGTGCAGCAGGAACAGCCGCGGCCAATGCGGCTCGCCCCAGGTGCGCACGTGATAGCGCAGACCGCGGATGTCGTGAAAATACGATTCGCTTTGCTTCATCGCGAACGAAAATGGACAGGATTTACAGGATTTTTCAGGATTGACGGGATTATGCAGCAAGCTGCGGCGACCGGGTAAGGCGGCACGCGGAACGGTGTCACGCTGCTTATTGCTTGCGCAATGCCGCCGGCTATGTGGTGGATTTTCCTTGTTAAATATTTTTCGCCGCACGCAATGCCGCAAACCTGCTGTAGACTGCTGTCAAAAAATCAGCATGCCGGCGTAAAATAGATTCCCATCATGCGGCCATCCTTCGTTCATCTGCGATTGCACAGCGAGTACTCGATCGTGGACGGGATCGTACGCCTCGACGAGGCGATCGCGGCCGCGGCCGGGGACGGCATGCCGGCGCTGGCCGTGACCGATCTCGCCAATGTCTTCGGCACGGTCAAGTTCTATCAGGCGGCGCGCGGCCGCGGCGTGAAGCCCATCATCGGCTGCGATGTCTGGATCAGCAACGAGGCCGACCGCGACAAGCCCCATCGCCTGCTGCTGCTGTGCGCCGCGCACGCCGGTTATCTGCGTCTGTGCGAGCTGCTGACGCGCGCCTATCGCTCTAACCAGTACCGCGGCCGTGCCGAGATCGAGAAAGCCTGGTTTGCCGAGACCGGCACCGCGGGTCTGATCGCGCTCTCGGGGGCGCATCATGGCGATGTCGGGCAGGCACTGGTGATCGAGAATACAACGCTTGCGCAGAAGCTCGCGCGCGAGTGGGGAGCGTTGTTTCCGGGCTGCTATTACATCGAGCTGCAGCGTCTCGGCTCCAATGCCATGACCGCCGGCGCGGCATCGGTGCCGCTCGAAAACCATGTGCAGCGCGCGCTGCGGCTTGCCTCCGCGCTCAAGCTGCCGGTGGTTGCGACCCATCCCGTGCAGTTCGTCAAGCCCGACGATTTCCGCGCGCACGAAGCGCGTGTATGCATCGCTGAAGGCTATGTCCTGTCCGATCAGCGCCGTCCGCGGAAATTCAGTCCGGAACAGTATTTCAAGACCCAGGCGGAGATGAACGCGCTGTTCGAGGACATTCCGGAAGCGTTGGCCAACAGCATCGAGATCGCCAAGCGCTGCAACCTTGCGCTGACTCTCGGCAAAAGCCGGCTGCCGGACTTCCCGACGCCCGACAACGTCAGCCTCGACCAGTATCTGCGCGAGGGTGCGCTGAGCGGCCTCGAGCGCCGCATGCAACAGCTCTATGCGGACGAGGCCGGGCGCGCCCGGGAGCTGCCGCGCTACCGGGAGCGGCTCGAGTTCGAGCTCGCGACTATTTCGCAGATGGGCTTTCCGGGCTATTTCCTGATCGTGGCTGATTTTATCAACTGGGCGAAAGAGAACGGGGTGCCGGTGGGGCCCGGCCGCGGTTCGGGCGCGGGCTCGCTGGTGGCCTACAGCCTGGGCATCACCGATCTCGACCCTTTGCGTTACAACCTGCTGTTCGAGCGCTTCCTCAACCCCGAGCGCGTATCGATGCCCGATTTCGATATCGACTTCTGCCAGGACGGACGCGATCGCGTCATCGACTACGTCAAGCAGCGCTACGGCGCCGACAGCGTGTCGCAGATCGTCACCTTCGGCACCATGGCGGCGAAGGCGGTGGTGCGCGACGTCGGGCGCGTGCTCGACCTGCCGTACAACTTCTGCGACCAGTTGGCGAAGCTGATCCCGTTCCAGCCCGGCAAGCACATCACCTTGCAGGATGCGCGCGAGATGGAGCCGCAGCTGAAAGAGCGCGAGAAGAACGAGGAGGAGGTGCGTGAGTTGCTGGAGCTGGCGGAGAAGCTGGAAGGACTGACGCGCAACGTTGGCATGCACGCCGGCGGCGTGCTGATCGCGCCCGGCAAGCTCACCGATTTCTGTCCGCTTTACATTGCCGATGCCTCGGATGCCGCGGTGAGCCAGTTCGACAAGGACGACGTCGAGTCAGTCGGGCTGGTGAAGTTCGACTTCCTGGGCCTGACCACGCTCACCATCCTCGACTGGACGCTGCGCTACATCAAGCAGCTCGATCCGGCTTCCACGCTCGCGCTGCATCAGTTGCCGCTGGATGACGCCGCGACCTACACGCTATTCGCCAGCGCCAACACCTCGGCAGTGTTCCAGTTTGAATCGCGCGGCATGCGCGACCTGCTGAAGCGCGCCAAGCCCGACCGCTTCGGCGACATCGTCGCCCTGGTGTCGCTCTACCGGCCGGGTCCGATGGAACTGATCCCGGATTTCTGCGAGCGCAAGCACGGCAAGCGGTTCAGCTATCCCGATCCCCGCGTTGAAGGCATCCTCGCCGAGACTTACGGCATCATGGTCTATCAGGAGCAAGTGATGCAGATGGCGCAGATCATCGGCGGCTATAGCCTCGGTGGCGCCGACCTGCTGCGCCGGGCGATGGGCAAGAAAAAGCCGGAGGAGATGGCGCAGCACCGCGACCTGTTTCGCGCCGGCGCCGCGAAGAACGGATTGTCGGCCGCAAGAGCCGACGAGATCTTCAACCTGATGGAGAAATTCGCCGGCTACGGCTTCAACAAGTCGCACGCGGCGGCGTACGCGCTGGTTGCCTGCCAGACGGCGTACATGAAAGCGCATCACCCGGCGGCATTCATGGCGGCCAACTTGTCGGCCGTCATGGACGACACCGACAAGGCGCAGCTGCTGGTCGACGATGCGGTTGCCAACGGTCTTGGCATGCTGCCACCGGACATCCATGCCAGCGGTTACCGTTTCGTGCCGATTGACGAGAAGAACATCCGTTACGGCCTGGGCGCAATCAAGGGCACGGGGGAGGCGGCGATCGGCCATATCATCGCAATGCGGCAGGAAGGCGGGCCGTTCAAGGACTTGTTCGATTTCTGCCGCCGTGTCGACAAACGCATCGTCAATCGCCGCGTGGTGGAGTCGTTGATCCGCGCCGGCGCTTTCGACCTGGTCAATGATCACCGCGCCAGCCTGCTCGCATCGGTCGGCATGGCGCTGGAGGGCGCCGAGCAGGCGAGCCGTGCCGCGCACCAGGTCAGCCTGTTTGGCGATCTTGCCGATACCGATCACGCGCTTGCTCTCGCCGATGTGCCGCGCTGGACCGACCGCGAGCAGTTGCAGAATGAAAAGCTCGCGCTCGGTTTTTATTTTTCCGGGCACCCGTTCAGGAGCTATGAGCGCGAACTGCGTGGATTCATTTCCACCCGGCTCGACCAGCTCGCGCCGCAGCCGCAGCCCGTGCTGCTCGCCGGCATCATTCACAGCCAGCGCATACAGATGACCCGGCGCGGACGCATGGCCGTGATACTGCTCGACGACGGCAATGCGCGCATCGAGTTGACGGTATTCAACGAACTCTTCGAACAGCACCGCCACTGGCTGAAAGAGGATCGGCTGCTGATCGTGGAGGGCAAGGTGGCGCACGACGATTTCTCCGGCAGCCTGCGGATTTCCGCCGAAAAACTCTTCGACCTGCAGACCGCGCGCAACAGCTACGCCAAGGCGATGCGGCTCACCTGCAATGGCCAGTCCTCGGGCGACAGGCTGCGCGAACTGCTGTCGCCGTATCGCAACGGCACCTGCCCGGTATCCATCGTCTATTCGAACCGCGCCGCGACCTGCGAAATCGATCTCGGCGAAGACTGGCGCGTCAACCTGCATGAGGATCTGATCCAGTCGCTGGCCGACTGGCTGAGCATGGACAATGTCAGCATCCTTTACCAATAAGCAGGAGCCGTCGTAATCCCGGAGGTGCGCCGCGACCCTGGCAATGCGCGACCGCCGACCTCGCGCGGATCCGCTGATAATGTATGATGGGTCGATGATCGTGTCAGGGATTCCCCGATAATGATAATGACCGCTGTTTTGCTGCTCACAGACGATCCCGCGGCGGCCGGGGCCGTGCGCGAAGCTCTGGGTAAGGAGGGCTACACCATTGACGAGGCGGCGCGTCTGGCCGATGCCTTGCGGCAGCTTGCCGGGCATCCGCCCGGGGTGCTGCTTCTTGATCTTTCTCTCGGAGACGGGGATGGATTGAAGGCGCTGCGCGATCTGCGCGTGCACTCGCCCGGGGTGCCAGTCGTCGTGCTGGCCGATGCGCGGCATGCGCCACTCGAGCTTGCGGCGCTGGAGTGTGGCGCAGCCGAATTTCTGCCCAAGGACCGGCTTGGCGACGACGCGCTGGAACTCGCGGTGAAGCGTGCGCTGGCACGGGCGTTCGCTGGCGGAGCGTCGCAGGAAACGGTGGGATTGGTGGCTGCGATCACGCGGTCTTTTTTCGAGGCCTCGCCCGACGGCATCATCGTCGCCGACCGCGATGGGCGCATCCTTGTGGTGAACCGGCGGACCGAGACCCTGTTCGGTTATGCGCGCGAGGAACTGCTCGGCCAGCCGGTCGAGATGCTGATCCCGGCGCGGCTCGCCGCCAACCACGGCGAACACCGGAGCGGCTATTTCGCCACGCCGCAGGTTCGTTCGATGGGCATCGGGAGCGAACTTCTGGCGCGGCGCAAGGACGGCGGCGAATTCCATGTCGCCATCAGCCTTGCTCCGCTGGAAACGCCGAAGGGGCTGCTGGTGCTCGCGACGGTGCGCGACGTGAGCCCGCGGCGGCAGACGGAAGCCGCCTTGCGGGAAGCCCTGGAACGCAGCGAAACCCTGGCGGCCGAACTGCATACTTTCATTGAGGGTGCGCCGGATGGTGTTGTCGTCGCTGACCGTGAGGGCCGCATCCTGGTGGTCAACCGGCAGACCGAGACCCTGTTTGGCTATGCGCGCGAGGAACTGCTCGGCCAGCCGGTCGAGATGCTGATTCCGGAGCGGTTTGCCGGTAACCACGGCGGACACCGCCACGGTTACTTCGCCGCGCCGCGGGTTCGGTCGATGGGCACCGGAAGCGAGCTGCTGGCGCGGCGCAAGGACGGCGGAGAATTCCCCGCCGACATCAGCCTTGCACCGCTGCAGATGCCGGAAGGGTTGCAAGTGATAGCGACGGTGCGTGATGCGAGCGAGCGCCGGCACGCCGAGCGCCGGCTGCAGCAGCAGCTTAACCGATTAAGTCTGCTTAACCAGATTACCCGCGCCATCGGTGAACGGCAGGACCTGAAAAGCATCTTCCGGGTCACGCTGGGCAACATCGAGGAAAATCTTCCGCTCGATTTTACCTGCGTCTTGACTTATGACTCGATCGAGAACCAGCTCACCGTGGACACGGTGGGCGGCGCCAGCCAGGCGCTCACCGGGGAGCTCGGTCTTCCCGAGGGCACGCCGCTTGAAATCGATACCAATGGCCTGAGCCGCGGTATACGCGGCGAAGTGGTGTATGAGCCGGATACCGCCACCGTGCAAAAACCGTTCCCGGAGCGCCTGGCGCGCGTCGGTTTACGCTCGCTCGTGATCGCGCCACTGGTGGCCGAGAGCAAGGTCATGGGGCTGCTCATCGCTGCGCGGCGCGAAGCGCACAGCTTCACCAGCATCGAGTGCGAATTCCTGCGCCAGTTGAGCGAACACGTCACTCTCGCCGCGCGGCATGCGCAACTGCACGATGCGCTGCAGCGCGCCTATGACGATCTGCGCCAGACGCAGCAGGCCGTAATGCAGCAGGAGCGGCTGCGCGCGCTCGGCCAGATGGCGAGCGGCATCGCGCACGACATCAACAACGCGATTTCGCCGGTATCCCTTTATACCGAGTCGCTGCTCGCGCACGAGAAGGGCTTGAGCGAACGCGGACGGGGATACCTGGAGACGATCAGCCGCGCCATCGACGATGTGGCTCATACAGTGACGCGGATGCGCGAATTTTACCGGCAGCGCGAACCGCAGCTGGTGCTCCTGCCGGTGCGACTCAACCGGCTGGTGCACCAGGTGGCCGAGCTGACCCGGCCGCGCTGGAGCGACATGCCGCTGCAGCAGGGCCGGGTGATCGAGCTGCGCACCGACCTCGCACACGATCTGCCGGAGGTAATGGGCATCGAGAGCGAGTTGCGCGAAGCGCTGACCAACCTGATTTTCAACGCCGTGGATGCGATGCCGGAAGGCGGGGTGCTGACTTTGCGAACCCGCATGATGATCTGGGGCGAGCGCGCCGGAGCGACGCCGACGCACGCCGTGGTCGAGGTGAGCGACACCGGCATTGGCATGGATGAGGACACCCGCCGCCGCTGTCTCGAGCCGTTTTTCACGACCAAGGGCGAGCGCGGCACCGGGCTGGGCCTGGCGATGGTCTACGGCGTCATGGAGCGTCACAGCGGGGAGATCGAGATCGACAGCGAACCCGGCAGAGGCGCGACGCTGCGCCTGGTATTTCTGGTTCCGCGCACCACCCTGGGCGATTATTCCACGCGATCAACGGTTTCAGCTGCCGATCTGCCCGAACTCAATCTGCTGATCATCGATGACGACCCGATGCTGTGCCGGTCGCTGCGCGATGCCCTCAACTCGGAGGGCCATCGCATCACCACCGCGGATTCCGGTCAGAACGGGATCGACATGTTCCTTGATGCGCGCGAGCGCGGCGTCCCCTACGACGTGGTCATCACCGATCTTGGCATGCCCTATATGGACGGCAAGGCGGTAGCGCGCGCGGTCAAGCAGGCATCGCCGAAGACGCCGGTGGTCTTGCTTACCGGCTGGGGAATGCGCATGATGGAAAACGGTGAATTGCCCGCTCACGTGGACCGCGTCCTCGGCAAACCGCCGAAGATCCGTGAGCTGCGCGAAGCGTTGTTTGCCCTCACCCGACGCCAGGGACAGTGAGGGCTACGAAGGAGTTCTGCCATGCCGGCGCCCCATCGACCGCTTCCAAGAGTGCTCGTCGTCGACGATGAGGCGCCGCTCATGGAAGCGATTTGCGACACGCTCAACGACCAGGGTTACGATGCCCGCGGGTTTTCTTCGGCCCGGGAAGCGCTCTCCTGCCTGCATGAATCGCCGTTCGATGTCCTGCTCACCGATCTCTCCATGCCCGAGATGGACGGCGTGACCCTGCTCAAGTCCGCGCTCGGAATCGATCCGGATCTGGTCGGGATCATCATGACCGGCCAGGGCACGGTCCAGACCGCGGTCGAGGCGATGAGGACCGGGGCCCACGACTACATCCTCAAGCCGTTCAAGCTCAATACGCTGCTACCAGTCATCGACCGTGCGACCGAGGTCCACCGGCTGCGCAGCGAAAACATCCAATTGCGCGCGGCGCTGGGAATATACGAACTCAGTGCCTCAGCCGCTTTCACCCTCGACGCGGAACACCTGCTGGACGAGCTTGTCGATGCCGCCATGCGCCAGTGCGAGCCCGCTGATGCGGGTATCCTGCTCACGGATGAGGATGGCCGGGAACTGCGGCTGGCGAGGGTGCACGGGACGGGTTATCGCCCGCCGCTCGGCGCCGTTTTTCCGCTGGACTGTCGTGTCACAGATTGGGTCGAGCGCAGCGGCAGGATCTTCACCAGCGCCGCGCTGGATTCTCTCCCCCTGATCATTGCCGAACACCCGTTCGTGGACGAGTTCGGCGGCATCGCCTTGCCGATGGTCGCCCAGGCGCGCTTGACCGGTGTGCTGCTGTTCAGGAGGGGCGATGGCCGCATCGCCACGCTGGGGCAGATCAAGGCACTCGAAGTGCTGGCGGGCATCGGCGCGTCGGCGCTTTCGGCCGCGCGATTGCACGAACGCGTCAAGGAAGCCGAGGAGCGTTACCGGCAGCTGGCGGACGGTGCCAGGGATGTGATCTTCAGGCGTGAACTCGTTCCCGAGAACCGGGTCACTTACATCAATCGTGCGGTCGAGGCGGTCATCGGCTATTCGCCCGAGGATTTCTACGCCGATCCGTGGTTGCTGACGCGCATCGTCCATGCCGAGGACCTTCCCGTATTGCGGGCGCTGTGGGAAGGGCGTCTCGATCCTGTAGATATGATTACGCTGCGCATGATCCGGCGCGACGGTTCGCTTGTTTACGTCGAGGTGAGATTCAGTCCGCTGCGGGACGGCGCGGGCCGCTTCGTTGCGCTGGAGGGCATCGCCCGCGACGTCACCGACAAGAAGCTTGCCGAGCTGGCGCTGGAGGAACTCAACGCGGAACTGGAAACCCGTGTTCGCGAGCGCACGGCCACGCTCGAGGTTGCCAACAGGGAAATGGAGGCGTTCAGCCACTCGGTGTCCCATGACCTGCGCGCCCCGCTGCGTGCGATCGACGGTTTCGCGCGAATTCTGCTCGACGAATATGCCGCGATGCTGCCTGCCGAAGGCCGCCGCCACCTGGACGCGGTTTGCAGGGGAGCGAAACGCATGAGCGCTCTGATCGATGATTTGCTCGCGCTGGGGCAGGTCGGGCGCCAGTCTCTCGACTTGCGCCCCGTTGGGCTCGACCGGTTGGTAGAGGAGATAAACGACGAGTTGCGTCCATCGATTGCGGATCGGCGCGTCGAACTGCGGGTGGGGGCGCTTCCGGAATGTCACTGTGATTCCTCGCTTCTGCGCCAGGTGCTGATCAACCTGATCGGCAACGCCTTGAAGTTCACCCGTGGCCGCGACCCGGCGGTGATCGAGATCGGGGCGGAGGAGCGCGACGGTGAAACCATGGTGTTCGTGCGTGACAACGGCGCCGGCTTCGACATGCGTCATGCGGAAAGACTGTTTGGCGCGTTCCAGCGATTGCACAGACAAAGCGAATTCGAGGGCACCGGCATCGGGCTGTCGATTGTCGCCCGCATCATCGCCCGTCACGGTGGACGGGTATGGGCCGAAGGGCGCAAGGGGGAAGGGGCGACATTCTTCTTCACCCTGCCAGCGTCAGGAATTCCGTAAACTCGCCGCTGCCTTCGGCGACGCGTACTTCGCTCACCGCCGCGCTCGAAGGTCCGCGTTTCGCCCAGGCGATCATCGCCTCCACCGCTTCGGGCCTGCCCTGGGCCATGGCTTCGACGCTGCCGTCGGGCCGGTTGCGCACCCAGCCGGTGACGCTCAACTCGCGTGCCCTGCGCTGCATGTAAAAGCGGAAGCCTACGCCCTGCACACACCCGAAGATCCGCAATTGCCGGGTGATTTTCATGACGGGTATACCGCGCTGACCGTCACAGCTTCATGTAGGCGTAGCCTTCCTGGGTCTGCAGCCGGCTGATTTCGGCGATGCCTGAAGGAACCAGATGGGCCGCCGGCAGCAACGCATCGGGGCCGATGTCGCGGCGGGTGAGGGTATTCTGGCATACACGAAAATCGACGCCTTGCGCTGCCAGCTGCAATATCGAAGGCTCGTAGGGCGACCCATCACGGTCTTGGGCGCCGCGCAACAGAAAATCCACGCCATTGTTGTGCGCGACGACGACGATTCGTGCACCGGGCGAAGTTGCAACATGATTGGAGACGTTGCGCAGCGCTGTGGCCACATCCGCATCGCTGGCGATGTGATAAACCATCTTTTCCTCGGACCGTGCGGCGACCTGATGCGATCCGGGGGATGTAACCGGCAGGGCTATCCATGCCAGCAGCGTCGCCAGTGATAACGCCAGAACCGCCGTTGCCGCACGCCACGCATGCAATTGCGGAGCGGCTTCGTTCTGGCAACCTGTGCGCAAATCGTGGGTGATACGGGTTTTGAGCGACCCTGGCGCGGCGTGAAAGTGCAGATGCTGCGCCTCGATGTCGCGCAACGCACGCAGTTTGGCGTGCTGCGCGCGGCAGGCGCCGCAATCCTTCAAATGGGCTTCCAGATCGAGGCTGGTCATCAGATCGAGTTCCTGATCCAGATAGGCATGGACCAATCGGTGCAAATCCTGGCAGTTCATTTGTGCGACTCCTTCTTGATGTGCGCGACGAGCGCCTCATGCAGCATCTGACGCCCGCGCGCCAGCCGTGACATCACGGTTCCCAGGGGGATGTCGATGATTTTTGCAATTTCCTTGTAGGACAGTTCCTCGAGTTCCCGCATCACCAATACCTCACGGAATACGACAGGCAATTCTTCGATCGCGCGATTGACCCATTCCCGATCCGCATGTTCGATGGCGATGTCCACCGGATTCCGGCAGAAGCGATCATCCGATCCCTCCGCCGCCAGTTCTGACCGGTGGATCTGCTCGTCGAATTCTTCGCAAATACCCGCCCCCATCTGCTGCCCGCGCAACGTGTAACAGGTATTGCGGACGATCGTGAGCAGCCATGCCTTGCCGTCTTCGCCGCGGAACGACCCGAAAAACCGGTATGCGCGCAGGAAAGCCTCCTGCACTGCCTCTTCGGCATCGTCGTTGTTGCGGACGAGCCAGCGCGCCAGGTTGTAGGCGGCATCCAGATGCGGCATGATCAAGCGCTCGAATCGTAAGCGTTTATCCTGATTATCCAAGCCTGTCCTTTAGATGACTGGTTCCGGGCTGTGTTTATTCCCGCCCCGGAAATTTTGTCCGGGTCCGGGAATATTTTACCGGTCTTGCCGGTATTATCCATTAAGCGACGTGAGTGTCGCGAGGTGGGTCTAGTAGCCGGCGAGCCGCGATAGTTGCCGGGATTCCAGTATATAAAATGCCACCTGAAGAGAGGAGAAATCATGTTGCAAAGCAGCGTAATGCGTTTGGTCCTGATCGGGATGCTTGCGGTAATGGGGCTTGCCCAGATGGCGGGCGCGGCCGAGAAAGCAAAGGAAAGAGTGGTCATTCAGGTCAGCGACGGCGATCCCAAGACCTGGAATCAGGCACTCAACGTGGTGAAAAATATTCAGGAGGTCTATGGCAAGGACAAGGTTCGGGTCGAAGTCGTGGCCTTCGGTCACGGGATCGGGATGCTCAAGATGGACTCCGAAGTCGGCAACCGTATCGACGACACGCTCCAGTCAGGCGCGCACGTTTACGCGTGCGAAAACACAATGCGGGGCAGGAAGCTTTCAAAAGACGACATGCTTTCGAAAATAGGTTATGTGCCAGCGGGGGTGGTCGAGATCATCAACAAACAAAAAGAAGGCTGGGCGGTCATTCGGCCGTAAGCGTCGCGCAGGCGGTTCCGGGCCGCCGGTTGCGAATAATCTGGTATGTATGTCCAAAGCAAACGTGCAAACAATCCAAAGGAGGGAACATGATGGTCAATCTTCGTAAAATGCTGATGATGCTGGCGGTCGTTGGGGCCGCTGGGTTTTCAGGTTGCGCCACGACTGGCGGTGTGGATCCCAAGGCGAATGTTGCCGAGGACAAGGTCGTGTATCACATCAATGACACCGACGAGCAGGCCGTGAATGCACTGCGCAATATCGGCAACCACCTGGAAGTCAACCCGAAGGCCAGGATCGTGGTGGTGACCCACGCGCGCGGCGTGGATTTCCTGTTCGATGGCGCGAAAGACAAGAAAGGCAATCCCTACAATGTCAGCGTCGAAGAACTGAAACGGCAGGGCGTGCAGTTCGATGTATGCCAGATCACGCTGCGCAACCGCAAGCTCGACAAGGGCAAATTCATTCCCGAAGCGACGTTCGTGCCCTCGGGCGTGGCCGAAATCACCCGCTTGCAGCAGCGCGAAGGCTACGCCTATCTGCGGCCATAAGTAAGGTTTTTGCGGAAATAGGGGCGGCTTATGCCGCCCTTTTTTATTTCCGCCGAATTGCAGTGCCGGCACTAAAGCGAATACAATTCGGATGAATGCCGCGCTGCGATGCGGTATTCGGCGTGCTTCTTCAAATCCTTTATGGACCTCTCTTCATTGCGGCCGGTGGAAGTAGCGGTCACTTTGTCCGTGATCTGGGTCGGGCTCGGCGTCGGCGGGCTCGCATTCATGCGCGCGCCGCGCGTCATCACCGAGGCGGTGTTTCCGGCGGGCGCCATCGTGGCGTTGGCGCTCGCGCTCACCGGACTGTGGGCGATCGGCGCGCCACCCAGCGCGGCGGTCCTGCCGGCGGGCCTGCCCGACCTGCCGTTCCACGTGCGCGTCGATGCGCTGTCCGGGTTTTTCCTGCTGCTGCTGGGCGGGGTCTCGTTCGGGATTTCGCTGTTCGCCGCCGGTTACTTCCGCGGCACCGGGGACAAAACGCTCGGCCCGCTGTGTCTGCAGTACCACGTGTTCCTGGCGAGCATGGCTTTCGTGCTGCTCGCGGATGACGCGTATCTGTTCATGGTCACCTGGGAGTCGATGGCGCTCTCCTCGTATTTCCTCGTCACCACCGAGCATCACAGCGAGCGGAACCGCAAGGCCGGTTTTATCTACCTGCTGATCGCGCACCTGGGCGCGATCAGCATCCTGTTGTGTTTTGGCGTGCTGCACGGCGGCCACGGCGATTACACGTTCGAAGCGCTGCGCGCGGCGGACCTCGACGGCTTCTGGGCCACGGCGGCATTCCTGCTCGCATTTTTCGGCTTCGGGGCCAAGGCCGGCATGCTGCCGCTGCACGTTTGGCTGCCGGAAGCGCATCCTGCAGCGCCGTCGCCGGTATCGGCGCTGATGTCCGGGGTCATGCTGAAAACCGCGATCTATGGCATGGTGCGCGTTATCTACGATCTTATCGGTGACATTCGCTGGGAGTGGGGCCTCACCGTGCTGCTGTTCGGCGCGGCCACCTCGCTGTTCGGTGTGCTGTTCGCGCTGATGCAGCACGATCTGAAACGCCTGCTCGCGTACCACTCGGTCGAGAACATTGGCATTATCCTGATCGGCATCGGGCTCTCGATGGTGTTTATCGGCAGCGGCCACCCGGTCG
>CAYIRZ010000030.1:0-15044 GCA_964365845.1 uncultured Streptomycetaceae bacterium | reverse complement strand
AATACGTGCTGATCACCGGCACCCACGAGAACACGCCGCAGGTCGTCAACGCGCTTTATGGCCAGGAGGGGTTGGTGCGCAGCGACTCCTGGCAGCGTCTGCCCGGCACCTATCATGGCTCGGGCTGCACGCTCGCCTCAGCGATTGCGGCAACCATCGCCAATGGTTTGTCGGTCGCCGAAGCGGTCAAGGACGCCCAGGAATATACCTGGCAGACCCTCAAGGCCGCGTTTCGCCCCGGCATGGGCCAATATATTCCCGACCGCCTGTTCTGGGCGCGCGAGGAAGAACGGGGCGACGACAATGGCCGCAGCGAGGAATAAGGCCTGCCCTGATTTCGAAGGGCCCGCCCCATTCAATACCGAAGGACATGACAGGAAAAAGCAGAATCTCCGGCCTTTATGCCGTCACCCCCGACGAGCCCGACACCGCGCTGCTGGTGGTCGGGGTGCGCAACGCGCTGGCGGGTGGCGCCAGCCTCGTTCAGTATCGCAACAAGACCGCCGATGCCGCACTGCGGCTCACGCAGGCCAGGGCCTTGCTTGCCATTTGCCGCCGGCACTATGTGCCGTTCATCATCAACGATCATCTCAATCTCGCGCTGGAAATCGACGCTGACGGTCTGCATCTCGGCGGTGAAGACGGCGCCATCGCCGCGGCGCGGGCCAGACTGGGTTCGCGCAAATTGATCGGCGCATCGTGCTACAACGTGCTGCAGAATGCGCTCAACGCCGAGCGCGAGGGCGCGGACTATGTCGCGTTCGGCAGCTTCTTCGCTTCAGGCGTCAAGCCTGACGCGGTGCGTGCACCGCTCGATCTTCTGCAAGAAGCGAAACGCAGAGTGTCAGTGCCCATCGTGGCCATTGGCGGCATCACGCTCGCCAACGCGCCGCAACTGATCGCCGCCGGCGCCGACAGCATTGCAGTGATCTCGGCGCTGTTCGCGGCACCCGACGTTAAACTCGCAGCACAGCAATTCAATGCCTTGTTCAAATAAACCATCATGAAACGCAGCCAAAAACTCTTCCAGCATGCACAGATCGTCATCCCCGGCGGCGTCAATTCTCCGGTACGGGCCTTCAAATCGGTCGGGGGCACCCCGCTTTTTTTCCAGCGCGGCAAAGGCGCATTGATATGGGATGCCGACGGCAACAGCTATATCGACTATGTCGGCTCGTGGGGACCACTGATCGTCGGCCATGCCCATCCGGAGGTAATCAAGGCCGTCGAACAGGCCGCGTCCAAGGGTTTAAGCTTCGGCGCGCCGACCGAAACCGAAGTCGAGATGGCGGCACTCATCTGCAAGCTGGTGCCCTCGATCGATCAGGTGCGGCTCGTCAGCTCGGGCACCGAAGCCACGATGAGCGCGATCCGGCTCGCGCGCGGTTTTACCGGCCGCAGCAAAATCATCAAGTTCGAAGGCTGTTATCACGGCCACGCCGACTCGCTGCTGGTGAAAGCGGGTTCCGGCGCACTCACATTCGGCCAGCCCAGTTCGGCGGGCGTGCCGCCAGAAATCGCGGCGCATACCCTGGTGCTCGATTACAACAACGAGATTGCACTGGAACAGGCTTTCGAGCGTGAAGGCCATGAAATCGCCGCGGTCATCGTCGAGCCGGTAGCCGGCAACATGAATCTGGTTATGCCGCGCCCGGGCTTTCTGGAATTGCTGCGCAAGCTCTGCACAAAATACGGGAACGTATTGATTTTTGATGAGGTCATGACCGGCTTTCGTGTTGCGCTGGGCGGCGCGCAAGGCTTGTATGGCATCAAACCCGACCTCACCACGCTCGGCAAAGTCATCGGCGGCGGCATGCCGGTCGGCGCCTTCGGCGGCCGACGCGACATCATGCAATACATCGCGCCATTGGGGCCGGTCTACCAGGCCGGCACGCTCTCCGGCAACCCGGTGGCGGTCGCCGCGGGACTGGCGACCCTGAAACTGATCCAGGCGCCTGGTTTCTACAACAAACTCTCGGCAACGACGCGTCAACTCTGCGAGGGACTGAGCGCAGCGGCGCGCGAGCACGGCATTGGCTTCTGCGCGCAGAACGTCGGCGGCATGTTCGGCCTTTACTTCCGCGAAACCCCGCCCGCGAGTTACAGCGAAGTCATGCAATGCGACAAAAACAGGTTCAATCGTTTTTTCCACGCCATGCTTGCCGAAGGGGTCTACCTCGCGCCCTCGGCTTACGAGGCGGGATTTGTCTCCGCAGCCCATGGCCCCGCCGAAATAGAGAAAACGATTAACGCCGCGAAAAAAACATTTGCAGGCCTGGAAATGGGCGCCTGAACGCCGGTATCCAGGGAAATAATAACGCCGCATGGAAAAAATCCGCGTCTCCAAACTGATGTCCATGCAAGGCCTGTGCTCCCGCAGGGAGGCGGACAGCTATATCGAGCGCGGCTGGGTGCTGGTTGACGGTGCGGCAGTGACTGAGCTCGGCACCAGGATTTTTCCCCACCAGAAAATCACGCTGACCCAGCCGGCCCAAATGACCCAGCATGGCCGCGTGACGATCCTGCTCAACAAGCCGATCGGCTATGTCTCCGGGCAGGCCGAACAGAATTACAAGCCGGCGATTACACTCATCAACGCAGCCTCCCGTTTCAGCGACGACCGGACGCCCCGGAATTTCAGCCCCCTGCACCTGAAAGGCCTGGCGCCTGCGGGACGGCTCGATATCGATTCGCAGGGGCTGCTGGTGCTCACCCAGGACGGGCGCATCGCCAAGCAGCTCATCGGCGAAGACTCGCAGATCGAGAAGGAATATCTGGTGCGCGTCGAAGGAACTCTCGAAAAAAGCGGATTAGCCCTTCTGAATCATGGCTTGAGCCTGGATGGCGAGGCACTGAAGCACGCCGAAGTGCGGTGGCAGAATGAAGATCAACTGCGATTCATTCTGCGCCAGGGGAAAAAGCGCCAGATCCGCCGCATGTGTGAACTCGTCGGCTTGAAAGTGACCGGGCTCAAGCGCGTGCGCATCGGCAAAGTAAAGCTGAGTGAGTTACCGTCCGGAAAATGGCGCTATTTGCGGGATGACGAACATTTTTAGCGCCGCGATCAGCGTAATCCGGCAACGTATTCAGCGACAGCGCTGATTTCCTTGTCGGAAAGTTTGGTGGCGATCATGTGCATCATGCTGTTCGGATCATTGGCACGCTCCCCGGAACGGAACGCCTTGAGTTGCGCCGCCACATATTCCGCGTGCTGTCCGGCGAGCCGCGGGAACTGCGCTGGAATGCCCGCGCCATTGGGCGAATGGCAGGAGGCGCAGGCAGCCATGCCTTTGGCCATGATGCCGCCGCGGTAAATCGACTGGCCCAGTTTGGCCAGCTCGGGATCGCGCGCAGCCCGTGGCTTGGGTTTCTGGCCGGCAAAATAGGTGGCAAGATTGCTCATGTCCTGGGCGGAGAGGGGCGCGGCCATGCCGCCCATGATGGCGTTGGCGCGCTCCGCCGGTTTGCCGCCCTGGGGCTTGAAGTTCATCAACTGCTTGAGCAGGTATTCAGGGTGCTGTCCGGCGAGAATGGGGTTGACGGGGGTGGTGCTGTTGCCATCGGTGCCATGACAGGCCGCGCAAACCTGGGTGACGATCTGCTGGGCCTTGGCCGGATCGCCCTGGGCGTAAGCAACCGACGAAATCAGCGCGCCGGCGATTAGCGCCGCGGCCAGGCGGAATTTCATGCTCGCTCCTTGCTGCCTTTGTTATCGGAAAAGGCCGTATTGTATAGTAACCGGCTTTGGACACGCCAGTTTCTCAGGGAAAACAAGTACTCATGCCGCTATTCAAACAAGCCGTATTTTTCCGGTCCGTGTATGACCTCAAGGAGTTGCCGCCGGATGACGCGACTGAAATCGCATTCGCAGGGCGCTCCAACGCTGGAAAATCAAGCGCGATCAATGCGCTGGTCAACCATAAGCGCCTGGCGTTCACCAGTAAAACCCCGGGGCGCACCCAGACCATCAATTTTTTCAGTTTGGGGCCGCGGCAATATCTCGTCGATCTCCCGGGTTATGGTTATGCTGCTGTTCCGGCAAAAGAAAAGCGTCATTGGGGCGAGTTAATAAGCGCTTACCTACAAACTCGCATCTCCCTGCGCGGCCTGGTTCTCATCATGGATGCACGCCACCCGTTTACCGAACTTGACCGCCAGTTGCTGAGCTGGCTGGTGCCGCTACACAAGCCGGCACACATACTGCTGACCAAAGCCGACAAACTCGGCAATCAGGAAGCGATCGCCACCTTGCGTGCAGCAGAAAACGAAGCAAATCGTTATCCGCTGTGCAGTGTGCAGCTTTTTTCAGGTACAACCGGGATCGGCGTCAGCGCAGCGCAAAAAATTCTTGCCCAATGGTTCAAAACAATAGAAATAAAAACCCCCGGTTAAAGGGGAGTAAAACCGGGGGCGAAAAAGCCTTAATAAAGATTAAGGCACCCGCTCAGGGAGGAGAAGCGGGAGACGATAAAAACATCGCCTTGAAACTAAGACGATTATAATTACCAATAGTTCCCGGTTTTTGGGGCAGAAAATCCCTCAACATTTCAAAATATTAGGTAAACCATGTCAAGATTAGGGCGATTTCCCCAGCGCCGCATGCGCCGTATGCGGCATGATGACTTTTCACGTCGGCTGATGCGCGAAACCCGGCTTACCACAAATGACCTGATCTATCCGGTTTTCGTTCTCGATGGAAAAAATCGCACCGAAGCGGTGCCGTCCATGCCCGGCGTCAACCGCTATACCCTGGACAAATTACTGCCCCACGCCGAGCAGTGCGCAAAGCTCGGCATACCGGCCATAGCCATTTTTCCGGTGATCGCCGACAGCCTGAAAACGGCCGACGGCCGCGAGGCAACAAACCCGAAAGGGCTGGTGCCACGTACCGTTGCCGCGCTCAAAAAACACTTTCCTGAACTGGGCGTAATCACCGATGTCGCGCTCGATCCTTACACCACGCATGGCCACGACGGCATAATCGATCGCTCCGGCTACGTGCTTAATGATGAAACCATCGTCGTGCTGGAGAAACAGGCGCTGGTCATCGCCGCAGCAGGGGTTGATATCGTCGCGCCATCGGACATGATGGACGGACGCATCGGCGCCGTTCGCGAAGCGCTCGACAAAAAGGGGTATATCCATACCCGCATCCTTGCTTATTCGGCGAAGTATGCCTCGGTTTTTTATGGCCCCTTCCGTGACGCGGTCGGCTCCGCAAAACAACTTGGCCTCGGCAACAAATACAACTACCAGATGGATCCGGCCAACAGCGACGAAGCGCTGCGGGAAGTCGCGCTCGACCTCGAAGAGGGCGCGGACATGGTGATGGTGAAGCCCGGCCTGCCTTACCTCGATATCGTGCGCCGCGTGAAAGACGAATTCAGGGTTCCCACTTATGCATACCAGGTGAGCGGCGAGTATGCAATGCTCAAGGCTGCCATACAGAATGGCTGGCTGGAAGAAAAGCGCAGCGTCATGGAAGTGCTGCTCGCGTTCAAGCGGGCAGGCGCCGACGGCATTCTTACCTACTTTGCGATCGACGCCGCAAAATGGCTTAAGGAATAGCAGCCTGTCGGACTTGGCCCCATTCACCAGATCGCGTCGCGTGAACGGATCGCTGTTGATCGACGCTTCGGCGACAGGCTGCTTAAGTAAGAAGCTTTGCGTGTCGAAACACTGTGCTGACCGGAGAAAACGTCAATCGCATAGCGTTTTTTCACCCCGTTCTTTAGTGTTTTTCATTTTAGGAGTTTGTCGAACCCCAGTCCGACAAACTCCTGCACAATAGCGTTTCCACGGCTTGAGGCTTCGCGCGGTCGATCGCTTTTCCTCCCGCGCCGGTTTTTAGCGGCGCGCGCAAATCGCGCGTTGCCAGTACCGTGAGCTGGATATCAGTGCCATCGTCGTTTACCGTGAATACCGGAAAGGTGCGCAATTCCTCGCCCGAGAAAAGCCGGCTTTGAGCGGCTTTATACGGGATCCGACGGTCTATCAGGTAGAGTTCGACCGCCTTGACGTCATCGGTGAAAAGCTGCAAGTCGATATCGGCGTATTTACCCGCGTTGCCGCTGAGTACCGACCCGGTGAGATAGGGATTGAATCGCGCGAATTCATGCATGACCTTGAGCGCTTTTGTGCGCAATGCATGCAGACGTTCGCGCTGCTCCTCTTCATGGTAGAGCTGCCGATAAGCGCGCAAAGCGGCGTCGATCTCGTCGTTGGTCGGCAGCTGACGCGAATCCGGCGCGCCGGCCTGGCGCGCCGCCTTGCGCTTGGCAAGCGCATAATCCTCTATGCCGTCTTCGGCCATCAGCCGCGCCGCATGATGGGCAATGCGGCTGCGCTCGTCATTGCGGCCGCGGTCCCTGGTCATACACGCCTCCTTCAAAACAGCTGGTTCCTGACCTCTTCTGGCGGTTTCTCTCCAGCTTGATCGCCCGCGCTGCCTTGCTCGGGCGGCAGGAATTCCTGATAGAAGAAATCGACGATGCCGGGTTGCCCGTCGGCGCTGCGCAAACCCGTATCCGGGTTGACTCGCAATGCCAGCACGCCTCCGGGCGGCGCCAGCGGCTGCTCAGGCACGCCCTTGAGCACCGCGCCCATATAGCTCATCCACATCGGCAACGCGGCGCTAGCGCCGGTTTCATTGCGTCCCAGCGTATGCGGATTGTCGAATCCGATCCACGCCACCGCCACCAGGTCGGTGTTGAACCCGCAGAACCAGGCATCGATGAAATCGTTGGTGGTGCCGGTCTTGCCGGCAAGATCATTACGCCCGAGTTTCATGGCGCGCGCCGCCGTGCCCATTTTCACCACGTCCTGCATGAAACTGGTCATGATGAAGGCATTTCGCGCATCGAGCACCCGCTCCGCGCCCCCCTCAGCCCGCTGCGGTTTGGTTTCCATCAGCACATTGCCACGCGCGTCCTCCACGCGTCCGATGAAATACGGCGCAACCCGGTAGCCCCCATTGGCGAAAATGGAATACGCGGCGACCATCTGCATCGGCGTCACATTCCCGGCGCCGAGCGCCATGGTGAGATACGGCGGATGCAGCTTGGGATCGAAGCCGAAACGCGCGATGTAGTCCTGCGCATACTGCGGTCCTATGGCTTGGAGGATGCGCACCGAAACCAGGTTCTTCGATTTCACCAACCCCGTGCGCATGCGCATCGGGCCATCGAACTTGCCGTCGTAGTTCTTGGGTTCCCACGGCTCCGAGCCGGTCTGGGCGGCAGTGAAGGTAAGTGGCGCGTCGTTGATGATGGTCGCGGCGGTGAAGCCCTTTTCAAGCGCCGCCGAATAGATGAACGGCTTGAAGCTCGATCCCGGTTGACGCAACGCCTGGGTCACGTGGTTATACTGGTTGCGGCTGAAATCGAAACCGCCCACCAGCGCGCGAATCGCCCCATCGCGCGGATCGATCGACACCAACGCCGATTCCACCGCCGGCAATTGCGTGATCTGCCAGCGGTTTTTTTCGTCCTTCTGCACACGGATGATGGCGCCGCGGCGGATGCGCTGGTTTGGATTCGTCTTGTCGCCCAGCATCCGGCTTGCCAATTTGAGCCCGTCCTCGGCAATGTTCAGTATCTCGCCGCCCTTGCGATAGGCCTTGACGTGGCGGGGGCCTGCCTCGACCACGACCGCGGCGTAAAGATCGTCGTAATCAGCCGCATCCTGCAGCGCGTCTTCGAGCGCCTCGTCGGTGATCTGTGCCGGCAGGTCGACAAAATCTTCAGGCCCCCGGTAGCCGTGGCGCCGGTCGTATTCCTGCACGCCGCGGCGCAGCGCTGCATAAGCCGCCTCCTGATGCTGAGTGGAAAGCGTGGTGTAAACCCGGATCCCTTTGGTGTAAGCATCCTCCTGATAGCGCTCGTAAATGAGCTGTCGCACCATCTCGGCCAAGTGCTCCGCCCGCACTGCATATTCATTGATATCTTTTTTGACTACAAGGTGCTGCTCGTCGGCTTCGGCAAACTGGGCATCGGTTATCTGACCCAAGGCACGCATGCGGCCCAGCACATATTGCTGCCGTTGCTTGGCACGCTTGGGATTGACGATGGGGTTGAAGCGGGAAGGCGCCTTGGGAAGCCCGGCCAGCATCGCATATTCGGCGAGCGTGAGTTTTTCGAGGGGCTTGCCGAAATAAATCTGGGCGGCGGCAGCAAAGCCGTAAGCGCGCTGACCGAGGTAGATTTGGTTGATATAGAGCTGAAGAATCTGGTCCTTGGCCAGACTGTGCTCGATTTTGAACGCAAGCAACATCTCGTTGAACTTGCGAGTTATGGTTTTTTCCTTTGATAAGAAGAAGTTACGCGCGACCTGCATAGTGATGGTGGAGGCGCCTTGCCGCACCCCCCCGGAGACGAAGTTTGACAGCGCTGCCCGCGCCACCCCGATATAATCCACGCCGCTGTGCTGATAGAAGCGCTCGTCTTCCGCGGCAAGAATAGCGGCAATCATGGGTTTGGGCACCTTCTCGATAGCGATCACGGCGCGGCGCTCCTCGCCAAATTCCCCAATCAGCTTGCCATCGGCACTATATACGCGCAGCGGTACCTTCGGCTGGTAGTCAGTAAGCACCTCCAGCGACGGCAGGGCGGGATAAACGAGCACGACCGCGAACGCAAAAAGAAATGCAGCCGCAGTGATGCAAAAAAGCAACAATATCAGGGGAAACGCCAACCAACGGAAGGACATGGGGATTAGTGGCGTCTACGGGTGAGAATGTCAACAATAAACAGCAGGTTGGATAAAACAACTCCGATTGTGAACGATCGCACAGCGTATACCGTTGTCAAAGAGTAGGCTGTATTCGTTTGACCGCCATTATAAAAACTATTCAGCATAAAAGAAACGGCATTAAAACGCTTTACACTGTGCATAGTTGTTGCTAGCATTTAATGTAAATTGTGGGAAATATTCCCTATAAACTTATGCTCAAAGGAAAATTCGACTTCAACCTTGACGTGCTTGAGAAGCTATTCAAGCCGAAAACACCGGCATTGATAGGCGTTGATATCAGCTCGTCTTCGATCAAGATGGTCGAGATCGCCGAAGCTGGCAAAGGCATGTACCGGGTTGAGCACTACGCCATCGAGCCGCTGCCCAGGGATTCCATCGTCGATGGCAACATCAACAATCTCGACGCCGTGAGCGATGCGCTAAAACGTTGCCACAAGCGGTTGGGCAGCAGTCTCAAGAATCTCGCCATGGCGCTGCCCAATGCCGCCGTAATCAGCAAGAAAATCCTGGTGCCGGCCGGCCAGCGCGAGGAAGACCTCGAGTTGCAGGTCGAGACCGAAGCCAATCAATATATTCCTTTCTCTCTCGACGAAGTCAATCTCGACTTTCAGGTGGTGGGTCCCGCGGCTAACAGCCCGGAGGACGTCGAGGTAATGATCGCCGCTTCGCGCAAAGACAAAATCGAGGATCGCGTCGCGGTAGCCGAAGCCGCCGGGCTCAAGGCGGCGGTGATGGACGTTGACATTTTCGCCAGCCAGGCCGCTTTCGAGTTGATCGAATCCCAGTTCCCCGACAAGGGCAAGGACCAGAACATTGCAATCGTCGACGTTGGCGCCACGATCATGAACGTCAACATACTGCGCAATGGCCAGTCGATCTACATGCGCGAACAGCCGTTCGGCGGCAGTCAGCTCACTCAGGAAATCCAGAATAAATTCGGCCTCACACCAGAAGAGGCCGAGGCTGCGAAACGCGCCGGCGGTCTGCCGGATAATTACGAGTCGGAAGTGTTGCAGCCGTTCATGGATATGCTGGCATTGGAAATCGCCCGCGCGCTGCAGTTCTTCTTTACTTCGACACAGTTCAACCAGGTCCATCACATCATGCTGTCAGGCGGCAGCGCGGCGATTCCCGGTATCGATGAGGCCGTCGCCAAGCGCACCCAGGTCAGCGCCACGGTCGCCAACCCATTTGCAAACATGGCATTGTCGTCGAAAATCAGGCCCAAGAGCCTGACCCAGGACGCGCCCTCGCTGATGGTGGCCTGCGGGCTGGCGATGCGGAGGTTTGACCCATCATGATTCGCATCAATCTGCTGCCGCACCGCGAAATGCGGCGCAAGCAGCAGCAACAGCAATTCTTTCTCATGCTCGGCTTCGTCGCCGTCATCGGGGTGGTGGTCTGGCTTGCCGTGCACACCTACCTGAGCGACCGGCTCGGCGAGCAGAACGACCGCAACAAGTACCTCCAGGGCGAGATCGCCAAGCTCGACAAGCAAATCGAGGAAATCAACGCGCTCAAGGAGCAGATCGCCGCTCTCCTCGCACGAAAAAAAGTGGTGGAAACCCTGCAGGGCAATCGTTCGGAGGTAGTGCACCTGCTCGATCAGCTGGTGCGCCAACTGCCCGACGGCATCTACCTGAAAAACATCAAGCAGACGGGCGGCAAGGTTACCGTCACCGGCTACACGCAGTCGCAGGCGCGGGTATCCACGCTGATGCGCAATCTCGAATCCTCGCAACAACTTGAGAACCCGGGGTTGATTGAAATCAAGGCGGTGACACAAGGCGCTTCGCGCATCAATGAATTCACCATGAACATCGACATCACTCGGGCCAAGCAAGAGGCAGGCCCCAGGGGAAAGCCGGCACCCAAGCCGGCTGCCGCGAAGGCGAAAGGTTAGCGGCATGACGCTTGACGATCTCAAACGCCTGGACCCCAAAAAGATCGGCTCCTGGCCGGTCTTGCCAAAATTCGGCGCGTTGCTCATTGCGCTGCTGCTGATCGTCGGTGCGGAATACTGGTTCGACTGGCAAAACCAGATCGAACAAATCGGCGCCGAAAAGCAAAAGGAAGAGCGGCTGCGCACGACCTTTCTCGACAAAAAGAAACAGGCCATAAACCTTGCTGCTTATCTCAAGCAAAAAGAAGACATCGAAAAGCAATTCGGTGCGCTGCTGAGGCAACTGCCCGGCAAGTCGGAAATGGACGCCTTGCTGACCGATATCAACCAGGCCGGACTGGGCCGCGGGCTGCAGTTCGAATTATTCAAACCCGCGCCGCAGGAAATCATGCGGGATTTCTATGCCGAACTGCCGATTACAATCAAAGTTACCGGCAACTATCACGATATCGGGGCCTTTGCGAGCGACATTGGCAAGCTCTCGCGCATCGTCACACTGAATGATATCGGCCTGAGCCCCCGCAAGGATGGCGTACTGGGCATGGATGCAACCGCCAAAACTTTCCGCTATCTCGATGAAGACGAGCTCGCCCGGCAGAAGAAAACAGCCGCGGCGGTGAAATCAAGTGCGGCGAAGAAAAAATGATGCGAAAAATATTCGTTCCCTTGCTCGGATGCCTGATGCTTGTCGCGTGCGGCGGCGAGCAGCATTCCGACTTGAAACAATTCGTCAAAGATTCCGACAACCTGCCGCGCGGCCGCATTCCGCCATTGCCCGAAGTCAGGCCGTACGAGCCGTTTAGCTATGCCGCCTTCAATCTCACCGACCCGTTCAAGCCGCGCAAGATCGAACCGCCGAAAGCGACCGCCGGCGGCGGCCTGCAACCCGATTTCAACCGCCGCCGCGAACCGCTCGAAAGCTACCCACTCGAAAACCTCAAGATGGTCGGCACGCTGCAGCAGAAAAAAGACATTTATGCGCTCGTCAAGACGCCGGACAATAACCTGTTTCGCGTCAAGCCCGGCAATCACCTGGGCCAGAATTTCGGACGCATCATCGCCATCTCGGAATCCAACATCAGGCTCAAGGAAATTGTTCAGGACAGCAGCGGCGGGTGGGAAGAGAAGGAACAGGCATTGCTGCTGCAGGATGAACAGGAGACCAAAAAATGAAGCTTTCAGCTAATACAATTGCCTTTTACGCCCGGCACGCAATGCTCGCGCTGATTTTTGCGCTGGCAGGCAGCGGTGCGTCGGCACAGTCGGCCAACAGCATAGAGGCCGTCAATGTCTCCTCGCAGCAGGGGGGTAAAATCATCGTCAAGGTGACGTTGAAAAATGCGCCGGTCAACCCGCCCGCGGGGTTCATGATCAACAACCCACCGCGTATTGCCTTCGATTTCCCGAACACCAGCAATGCGATGGGGCGCAGCCTGCAGGACGTCAATGAGGGTGATCTGCGCAAAATCAACGTGGTACAAGCGGGCAACCGCACCCGCATGGTGCTGGAACTCGCCAAGAGCGCCACTTACGACATCCAGATCGACGGCAAGTCGCTACTGATCACCCTGCAAGGGACCGGCACCGCAAGTGCGGCTGCCGCTGCCATTACCCAGCATTTTGCCGAGGCGCGCCCCGGCGACCGGAAACACAGTCTGCGCGACATTGATTTCCGCCGCGGCAGCGGCGGTGAGGGCCGCATCCTGGTTGATCTGTCGGATAACACAGTAGGCATCGACGTCAGACAGCAGGGCCGGCAAATCGTGATCGATTTCATCAACACCGCGCTGCCAAAGAACCTCGAACGCCGGCTTGATGTCATTGACTTCGGCACCCCGGTACAAATTATCAATGCCTTCGCGCAAGCCGGTAACGCGCGCATCGTGATCGAGCCTAAAGGCGATTGGGAGCACTCGGCCTACCAGACTGACAATCGTTTCATCATCGAAGTCAAGCGGCTCGTCGAAGACCCGAACAAACTGGTTAAGGGCGGCCGTCCAGGCTACAGCGGTGAAAAGCTTTCGCTCAACTTCCAGAACGTCGAGGTGCGCGCGGTACTCCAGGTTATCGCGGATTTCACCGGCCTTAACATCATCACCAGCGATACCGTAAGCGGCAATCTGACGTTGCGGCTCAAAGACGTGCCATGGGATCAGGCGCTTGACATCATTCTGCAAAGCAAAGGTCTCGATATGCGCAAGACCGGCAACGTGGTATGGATTGCGCCGCGTGACGAACTGGCAACGCGGGAAAAGCTCGCCCTCGAATCCCAGCAACAAATCGCTGATCTGGAGCCGACACGCACCGAAAGCTTCCAGCTCAATTATCAGAAAGCCGATGCTTTCCAGAAAATGCTGGCCGACGAGAAACAGCGCATTCTGTCCAAGCGGGGCAGCGCGGTAATAGATGCCCGCACCAATACCATTTTCGTCCAGGACACGCCGACACGGCTCGAGGAAGTCAGGAAACTCCTGCGCAAGATCGATGTGCCGGTGCGCCAGGTCATGATCGAGTCTCGTATCGTCGAGGCCTCCGACACCTTCAGCCGCAACCTTGGCGCGCGACTCGGCTATCACGACCAGACGGCCCAGGGCGATAGCATTGGCTCGGCAAACAGCCCGGTGCGCGGACTGATAGGCGGATCCCTAAATGACACGGGCTTCCATACCGGCCAGATTGCGACGGCCCCCCCCTTTACAGATTCCCTTAGCGTCAACCTGCCGGGGGCTGGTATCGCTGGCGCGCCAGCGGGAGCGTTTTCGTTCCTGCTGTTCAATCAAAACAGGACACGTTTCCTGAACCTCGAACTTACGGCGCTGCAGGCCGACGGCAAGGGAAAAATCATTTCCAGTCCGCGCGTAATCACCGCTGACCAGGTCGAGGCCACTATCGAGCAGGGCACGGAAATCCCGTACCAGCAGGCCACTTCGAGCGGCGCAACCAGCATTTCATTCAAAAAAGCGACGCTTTCGCTGAAGGTCAAGCCGCAGATCACGCCGGATGACAATGTGATCATGAACCTGAACGTGCACAAGGACAGCGTCGGCACGACCACGACCGCCGGCCCCTCGATCGACACCAAGCAGATTACGACCGAAGTGCTGGTCGAGAACGGCGGGACGGTGGTCATCGGCGGCATCTATACGCAGGATGAACGTTCCAGCACGACCAAGGTGCCGGTGCTGGGCGACCTGCCCTACGTCGGCTTCCTGTTCAAACAAAACCAGCGGGTGGACGACCGGCGCGAACTGCTGATCTTTGTCTCCCCGAAAATCATCAAGGACAGCCTGACCTTGCGCCAATAACAGGCCTGATCCATATAAAAGGCGGCGTTCTTCGCCGCCTTTTTATTTTGAAAAATGCCCTTGTGGCGCGGCCGTTATGCCATCCGCGGCGATTCCGTTAGAATCGCGACATGGACAAACCTGCCCATGATCATCCGCATCCCGACGGCCCACCGGATAATATTTTTCTGATCGGCCTGATGGGCGCAGGCAAAACCTCGGTCGGCAGAATTCTGGCCAGACGCCTCAACAAGGCGTTTTACGATTGCGACCAGGAAATCGAGCATTGCACCGGCGTCAAGATTCCGCTGATCTTCGAAATCGAAGGCGAAAGCGGCTTTCGCGACCGCGAAAGCAAGATGCTCTCCGAATTGGTCCGACGCAGGAACATCGTGCTGGCCACCGGGGGCGGCGCGGTACTTTCCGAGCAGAACCGCAGGCTGCTCGCCGAGCACGGTACCGTCGTTTATCTGCGCGCCACGGTGAACGATCTGTGGCAACGTACCCGCCACGACAAGAACCGCCCCTTGCTGCAGACCGCGGATCCCCTGGCCAAGTTGCAGGAGCTGTTCGTGCAGCGCGACCCGCTTTATAGCGAGATCGCCGATGTCATTATCGACACGGGCAGCCAGAGTCTCGGCAACCTTGCGCACCGGCTCGAGCAGAAACTGGCGCAACTCAGGCCCGGTCCGCGCAGCGAACCTGGCGACGCGCTGCACACGAGTTGAAATAGAAGCGGAATGCCATGCAGACCCTGACTGTAGCCCTTGATGATCGCAGCTACCCGATCCATATCGGGCCGACCCTTGTCCACCGCGCCGATCTGATCGCAGCGAAGCTGCCTCAGAACAAGGTTGCGATCGTCACCAATACGACCGTTGCCCCCCTCTACCTCGCGCCGCTTTCCGAAGCGCTCAAGGCGAGCGGCGTCGATACGGTGGCCATTGTGCTGCCAGACGGCGAAGTTTACAAGAACTGGGAGACCCTCAATCAGATCTTCGACGCTCTGCTGACGCACCGCTGCGAGCGTAAAACCACTGTGATTGCCCTGGGAGGCGGTGTCATTGGCGACCTTGCCGGATTCGCTGCCGCGGTCTATCAGCGCG
>CAYIRZ010000029.1:0-15145 GCA_964365845.1 uncultured Streptomycetaceae bacterium | reverse complement strand
ACCCAATGGCACCCGAAAACAGCTTGACTCGGAACACGGTTGCTTGAGGGGTACGCCGATAAGCGCCGATGGAAAATCGAGATTCGAAATTATCAGAGCATTCTCTGGGCAGGGGCCTTGGGGTGTTACTTTATCGGCGTCCATCGGCGGTTAAAGGTTCTTTATGAAACCCTTCACCAAGCTCACCGCAGTTGCCGCGCCCATCGACATGGCCAGCGTCGACACCGATAAGATCGTGCCGGCGCGCTTCCTGCGCAAGGCGCGTGGCGGCGATTACGGCAAATACCTGTTCCACGACATCCGCTATCGCGCCGATGGCAGCGACAACCCCGACTTCATCCTCAATCAGGCGCCCTACCGCAGCGCGCAGATCCTCGTCGCCGGCGACAACTTCGGGTGCGGCTCCTCGCGCGAGTCGGCGGTGTGGGTGCTGACGGATTACGGCGTCCGTTCCGTGATCGCACCCTCGTTCGGCGATATCCACTACGGCAACGCGCTGCAGAATGGCCTGTTGCCGGTCAGGCTGGCGGGCGACGCGGTAAAGAAACTGCGCCAGCAGCTACGCGAAATGCCCGGCTCACAGATCACCGTCGATCTCGAATCGCAGACGGTGACCGGTCCCGACGGGGCGATTTACAGTTTCGATATCGATGCGAGCAACAAGGAGAAACTGCTGAAAGGCCTCGACGACATCGGCCTTGTCATGCGGCATATCGAGGCCATTGAAGCGTTCGAGAAACGCTACGACGGTGACATGCCGTGGCTTGCGTGAGCATCATTCACACCATCGGTTTTCAGGGTTTTTGCCGTTAATATGAAACACTTTCAGTAACCGCCCCTACAGATGGTTTCCAAACAACCGGCCGGACACGGTGTTGAGCGCGATCTCGTGCAGGATCAGGTCCAGCGCGAGCTGCTGCAGACGGCGGTGATGGAAGCGCGCAGCAGCGCGGTATCCGTGGTGTTCGCAAACGGGGTGGTTGCCTGGGTAGGCTGGGCGAATGGGCAGTCCATCGCCGCGGCCGTCGTGTTCTGCCTGTCGATCATCATCGCCGTGTGGCGTGTCTTCCTGGCGCGCCACGTCGGCAGTGGCGCGCTGACGCCCGACGCCGTTACGCGTGGCGAGCGCTGGCTGGAGGCGAACTGTCTATTGACGTCGCTGATGTCGGCGATCACCGCGGTCGTCATTTATCCCGCCGTGCTCGCGCTGGACGCGGTGCTGATCATCGCCGCGCTGTGCTCCATGCTGGCCGTTGCCGCACTGTACATCTCGCTGGTGGGCCGTGCATTCCAGTGCTATGCCGTTCCGCAGTTGCTGGCGTTGTTTGCCGTGAGCCTGTTCGATCCGCGCACCTATTCCCCGCTGTTTGCAATCTCGGTCCCGGTTTTTTACCTCACCATGCGCCGCACGGGAAATATGCATCGATCAACCACCGAGCTTGCCATCCGGCGCCGCATCGCAACCGACGCCGCCAACGCCGCCAAGACGCAGTTCCTGGCGAACATGAGCCACGAAATCCGCACGCCGATGAACGGGGTCATCGGGGCGCTCGATCTGCTGGGGCGCGGCGAGCTGAGCCCGGCGCAGCGTAACCTGCTGGAGACGGCAACTTCATCGAGCGAAGCGTTGCTCACGGTGCTCAACGAAATGCTCGATTTCGCGAAAATCGAGGCGGGCAAGTTCGAACTGATCCAGGAACCGCTGTTCATTCGCGCCGTAGTGGTGTCGGCGGTCAATCTGTTTTCGCCCATGGCGCAGCACAAAGGCCTGGCGCTGGCCGCGGATCTTGACCCCGCGCTGCCGGCGCGGGTCAGGGGCGATGCGGCGCGCATTCGCCAGGTGCTGCTCAATCTGGTTGGCAATGCCATCAAGTTCACCGATCGCGGCAGCATTACGGTACGGGCGCGGCGCGCGCCCGGCGGCGGCGACTCGCGCCCGGTGGTGGTATTCGAGGTCGAAGACACAGGCATCGGGATTGCCCCCGATGTCGTGCCCAGCCTGTTCACCGCTTTTTTCCAGGCGGACCAGTCGAATCAGCGGCGCTTCGGCGGCACCGGTCTGGGACTGGTCATCAGCAAACGGCTGGCCGAAGCGATGGGAGGCGAGCTTTTTGTGGAGAGCACGCTCGGGAGCGGGTCCGTTTTCCGTCTGAGCCTGCCGCTGGAAGCGCTCCCCGATTTGCAACAGACGCAGGCTGCAGCTCCGCCCGCGGTACCGCCGCCGGCTAAGCTCAGCGGCAAAGTGCTGCTGGTGGAAGACAACCCCGTCAACCGCGCGCTAGCCAACGCCATGCTCCGTTCGCTCGGACTCGAGGTCACCGAGGCCGAGGACGGCAAAATTGCGCTGCAGCAGATGGAACGCTCATCGTTCGATCTGGTGCTGATGGATTGCCAGATGCCGGTGATGGACGGCTTTGAGGCGACGCGCAAAATCCGCGGACGCGCTACGCCGGCCTCGCACACTCCCATCATCGCCGTCACCGCCAATGCCATGAGCGGGGATGTCGAGCGCTGCCTGCGCGCCGGCATGGACGCCCATCTCACAAAGCCCTTCACGCTTGACCAGTTGCGTGCGGCCATCACACCGTGGCTCTGGGGCACAGATAAACGCCCGGCCGATTGAGCCCTAGGAATTTGTCGGACTTGGGTTCGACAAATTCCTAAATGGGGCCAAGTCCGACAGGCTGCCAGGCCCTAGTGCAGATTGCCCGGCGCGCCACAGCACTGCTTGAACTTCCTGCCGCTGCCGCAGGGACAGGGATCGTTGCGGCCGACTTTGGGCGCTTCACGGCGCACGGTTTTTGTGCTCCGGCGCGCGGCCCAGTAATGATATGTCCGCATCACTGCGCTCGCGATGTCCTCGCGGCACGCCGCCACGAGTTCCGCCTTTTCCTTTTCCGTAATTGCGCCCCGGCCGGTATCGTGCAGGAAATTGTCGAGGTTGCCCGCCAGCACGCCGAACGGAAACAACAACTCGTCCACCTCCTCCGTATCGCCGGCCTCGTACCAATTCACCTCTGACAGTTCGACGCCGTCGAGGTAACCGCTGCACCAGCTCTGGAAGTCGTAGTCTTCCTCACCTTCGGAGTGGTAGAGCTGCAGCGCTATGCCCGCACCCTGCCGCAGCGTGAGCGCCATGTCGTTGTAGAAACGCATGACCAGCCCCAGGACTTCTTCCGCCTGTTGCTGGTTTTCATACTCCGGGTTCTCACCCAGCACGGCCGGCAGCCACGCGCTGGGCAGTATCGTATCCGGTGCGCTGATCACGGCGCACAGAAATCCCTGCAACTCGTCGAGCCACATCGCCTCGCCTTTGAATACCGGTGAATCGAGCAACGCTTCAAGCCGGTCCAGCTCTTCGTCGTCGAGTGATTGGCTAATAGGGGGTTGAGTCATGTTGTGCGGTTAGAGTTCGATTTTGAACGCGCGGTCGAGGATGGCGGGCGGCAGGACATCGGGTTCAGTGGCGGTTTCGGTTTGCAGGCGCTTTAGTGCGCTCTGGATGAGCGGAGCCAGGAAACAACTTCTGGTGCATTCGCATCCGGCGGGAACACCGGATAGAACACCTTCTCGATCACGCCGTCGCATACAATCAGTGTCAGGCGCTTAATCAGTGTCAGGCCGTCGACGCTGAACGTCGGCAGTTTCAAGGCCCTGGCGAATTTCAGCTTTTCGTCGGACAGCAGTTCGAACGGCAGGTGCAGGCGGGCTACCGCTTCGCGCTGATAAGTGGTGTCCTGAGTGCTGAGGCCGAACAGGTTGCTGGCACCGAGATCACGCAGTTTCTGGTAATGATCGCGGAAAGCGCAGGACTGCGGCGTGCAGCCGCGCGCGCCGGGGATCGCGTTCCATCCCGTCGGCAATTCCTGGTCGGGGCGGCCGGTGCGCGGATAGCAATAAACGACGCTGCGGCCGGCCAATGCGGCGAGGTCGATAATGCGGCCGCCGGTGGCAACGAGCGGTACTGATGGCAAGCGCATGCCGACGAGATGCGCGCACGCGCCGTCGTCCACCGGCACCGGCAGATCGGTCGGCAGTTCGTACACATTGTCCGAGCGTGGCATTTGGATTTTCCCTGCAATGTTTCCATTATGGTGCACCACCCCGCCCCTTCGGGTCACCCCTCCTCATCGAGGAGGGGAATCAAAACCTGACACGCACTGGCACCACTCCCCTCCTTCTCAAGGAGGGGTGGCTGCGCAGCAGACGGGGTGGTTACGCACATGCATTTATCCCACCACCCCCGCCCCTGCGAGGCGACCCCTCCTCACGAGGCGGGGAGTAAAAAAAGCCCGTCTATTTATTCAATAAATTCAATAAAATATATTTGTAGATCGAGGACAGGGGCCGGATTTCCTCGACCCGTATGCATTCGTTGACCTTGTGGATGCTGGCGTTGGTGGGGCCGAATTCGACCACCTGCGGGCAGATGTCGGCGATGAAGCGGCCGTCCGAAGTACCGCCGGTGGTGGAGAGCTCGGTGTCGACGCCGGTGACAGTCTTGATGGCGCGCGCGACGGCATCGACCAGATCGCCTCTTTTCGTGATGAACGGCCGGCCGCCGTAGACCCAGTCGATGTCGTGTTCGACGCCGTGCTTGTCGAGGATGCCGATGAGACGCGTCTGCAGCGACTCGACGGTGCTCGCGGTGGCGAAGCGGAAGTTGAACTGGATCCGCGCTTCGCCGGGAATGATGTTGGTGGCGCCGGTGCCGGCGTGGAAATTGGAAATCTGCCACGTCGTCGGCGGGAAGTACTCGTTGCCGCGGTCCCACTCGGTCTGGGCCAACTCGGCAATCGCCGCGGCGACGTCGTGCACCGGGTTGCGCGCAAGGTGCGGATAGGCGACGTGGCCCTGCACGCCTTTCACCGTCAGCGTGCCGGAGAGCGAACCGCGGCGGCCGTTCTTGATCATGTCGCCGAGCTTGCTGACCGAGGTCGGCTCGCCGACGATGCAGTAGTCCATTTTCTCGCCGCGCTGCGCCAGCGCCTCGACCACGCGCACCGTGCCGTCGACGGCAGGCCCCTCCTCGTCGGACGTGAACAGCACCGCGATCGAACCCGGATAATCGGGATGCTCTCTGACGAAATCCGCGATCGCCGCGACGAAAGCCGCGATGGAAGTTTTCATGTCGGCGGCGCCGCGGCCGTAGAGCATGCCATCCCTGATGGTCGGCGTGAACGGGTCGCTGTGCCATTGCTCGAGCGGGCCGGTCGGCACGACGTCGGTATGTCCCGCGAAGCACACCAGCGGTGCCGCGGTGCCGCGCCGCGCCCACAGGTTGTCGACGCCGTTCGCGCTGATCTTCTCGCACCTGAAGCCAAGCGGCTCCAAAATATCGATCACCAGGTCGAGGCAGCCGGCATCGTCGGGCGACACCGAGCGGCGCGCGATCAGTTGCTGGGCAAGTTCAAGCGTGTCAATGGCCACCGGAAACCCCGCGTTCACGAAGCCACGAATTTTAGCAGACTTGCATGTCACCTATGCCGCATACTGGGCGACACCGTTGCCAAACGACCAGTTCTCCTTCGGCACTTCCACCAGATTGATAACGACGTCCTCGGGGCGGATCTTGAGCTGCCGGTGAAGTTCTTCAGCGATGCGCTTGTAGAACGCTTTTTTCAGCTCGACCGTGCGGCCCTGGTTCAGCGTAATCTGGATGAGGATGATGTCCCCGGTGTACCGGATGCCGAGGTAGCTCTCCGCAACATTCAGTTCCTCCACGGGATGCTCGGTAATAACCTGGAACTTATCACCCTGGGGCACATTGATTACCTCGGTCATTGCCCGGTAAACGATCTCGCCAATGGTCTTGCGGAATTCGGGCGATTTTCCTTCTGTAACATCGATGCGGACGAACGGCATGGTGATTTCTCCTTTACGGTCGTAATTAAGTGTATATGCACGTATTGTTCCAAAAAATTTTCTAGCTCAACGCCTCAACTTCGACCAATAGGGTAGTCAACTGATCGAGGCGTGATCTTCCCAGAGTCTTGGTTACTTTCTCCTGCACCTGCTCCCATAGCGGAACGGCGGTATCCACCGCGCGTTTCCCGCGGCCGGTCAGCATCACCGTCCTCTGGCGAAGGTCTTCCCCCGGTGAGAGGGCAACCAGCCCGGCCCGTTCGAGGAGCGCGATGTTGCGCCCAAACGTGGTGCGATCCAGATGCACTTCCGCGGCAAGCTTTGAAATGCTGGCCGGCCCGTGCCGCAGCGCTGCGCGCAACAGCGCGAACTGAGTGACTTTCAGACCAGCTGGCTCAAGGGCACGATCATAAAGATGTGTCAGGGTACGCGCTGCCCTGCGGAGATTGGTGCATGCACATAAGCTCGGCTGCTTCATAATACGAGTATATACACGTAATACCGATTTGTCAAACGCTGTAAAGACCACGTACCATCCTCACTCAGCACCATGGCCACCTTACTCGTATCTCATCAGTTCAACGCCGCGCACGGCGCGAAAGTCGCCGCCGCGGCGGCGCGCGCCCATCTCGAACTCGAACTGCTGGTGCTGCCCGCCGACCGCGAAGCGCGGCTCGCCGATGCCGACTGCGCGCGGATAGACATCGCTTATTTTTCCGAGGACGTGTTCCCGGATTTTTCGCGCCAGTTTTTCTCCGCGGTACGCAAGGCGCCCGGGCTCAAGTGGCTGCAGGTGTTCAACGCCGGCGTCGATCACCCGATTTATGCTGAAATGCTCGCGCGCGGCGTTCGTCTCACCACATCATCCGGCTCGGCCGCCGAGCCGATCGCGCAGACCGCGGTCACGGGGCTGCTGATGCTCGCGCGCAATTTCCCGCGCTGGCTCGAAGGCCAGAAAAACCACGTATGGAACCCGATGCGCGTGCCCGACTTTCCGCGCGATCTCAGGGGCCAGACGGCGCTGATCCTGGGGTTGGGAAAAATCGGCAACGAAATCGCGCGGCTGGCGCGGGTGCTGGGACTTAATGTGATCGGCGTGCGCCGCGGCGGCAGCAAGCCCGGCGATCATGTCGACGCACTGCATTCACCCGCCGCATTAAACGACCTGCTGCCCAGCGCCGACTGGCTGGTCGTGGCCTGCCCGCTGACTGCGGAAACGCGCGGCATGGTCAACGCCGATATTCTCGCCCGGCTGCCCAAAGGCGCCCGCGTGATCAACATCGCCCGCGGCGAAATCATAAACGAAGCTGCGCTTACCGCCGCGCTTGCCAGCGGCCATCTGGCGGGCGCCTATCTCGATGTGTTCGAAAAAGAGCCGCTGCCGCCCGAATCGCCGCTGTGGAACCTGCCGAATGTCCTGGTTTCGCCGCATAATTCGGCGGCGGCCTCCGGCAACACGCGGCGCGTCAACGGGATTTTTTTCGACAACCTCGGACGCTGGAGCCGGGGCGAAGCGCTGGTCAACGAAGTCGACGCCTGACAGATGATGAGATCAACATGATACTGCGCACGTTCCCGTTCCTGGCGATGACCGCTGCGTTGCTCGCGGCGCTGCCCGCGGCCGCACAGACCGCCTCGTCAGCCTATCCCAGCAGGACGGTGCGCATCATCGTGCCCTACGCCGCGGGCGGCAACACCGATATCACGGCGCGCGCCGTCAGCGCCAAACTCGGCGAGGTGTTCGGCCAGCAGGTCATTGTCGACAACCGGCCCGGCGGCGGCACCAATATCGGCTCGGAGCTGGGCGCCAGGGCCGCGCCCGACGGCTATACGCTGTTCATGGGCGGGGCATCCAACGCCATCAACATGACGCTCTATGCCAAGCCGCCGTACGACACGCTGCGCGACTTCGCGCCGATTGTTTTGTGCGTGAAAGGCGCCAACGTGCTGTCGGTCCATCCGTCGCTGCCCGCCAGAAACCTCAAGGAGTTGATCGCGCTGGCCAAGGCGAAACCCGGCCAGCTCAACTTCGCATCGTCGGGGCTGGGCAGCTCCAACCAGATGGCGGGCGAGCTGTTCAAGATGATGGCCGGCCTCAACATCGTGCACGTGCCGTACAAGGGCAACGCGCCGGCGCTCATCGATACCGTGGCCGGAAATGTCGAGATGATGTTCAGCGGCGTGCCGGCGCTGCTGCCGCATATCCAGTCCGGCCGGCTGCGCGCCATTGCCATCGGCAGTCTGAAACGGTTCTCCGCGCTGCCCGACGTGCCGACTTTCGATGAGTCCGGGCTCAAAGGTTACGAGGCCACCACCTGGTTCGGCCTGATGGCGCCGATCAAAACACCCAGGGAAATCGTCGTCCGGCTCAACACCGAAGTCGCGAAAATCCTCGCCAGCCCCGATCTCAGCAGCCGTTTCATCAACGAAGGCCTGGAGCCGATCGGCGGCACGCAGCAGGAATTCGGCAAATTCATCCGCGACGAAATCGACAAATACGCGAAAGTAATCAGGGCGGCGGGTCTCCAGCAGCAATGAGTGCCCGGCGCCCACCGGTTTCGCGTGTTCAAAAAGGAAAACGGTTCATGGCCGTCTGCTGTGAGCGTTTACAATAGACGGTAACGCTCACGGCCGGCATGAAACATACATAACGGCGGAAGAAACATGAAATTCACACGCTGGTTGATCGGGCTGCTGTTGATGGCCGCCGTCTTGCCCGGCTGGGCGCAAGGCTGGACGCCGCAGAAAAACGTCGAGATCGTCGTCGGCTCCGCTCCCGGCGGCAGCAACGACAAGACCGCGCGCACGGTGGAACACATCCTCACCGCTAACAAGCTGATCGGCACCTCGCTGACCGTGATTAACAAGCCGGGCGGCGGCGGCAACATCATGCTCAACTACATTTCCCAGCATGCCGGGGACGGCCATTACCTGATGGTGGGCACGCCTTCGCTGCTCACCAACCACATCACGGGTTCGAGCAAGATGCATTATTCGGATTTCACGCCCATCGCCTCCCTGTTCAACGATTACGTCGTGTTCGCCGTCAACGCCGACTCCCCGATCAAAACCGGCAAGGACCTGATCGAACGGCTGAAGAAAGACCCCAAGTCGATCACCATCGGTTTCGCCACCACGCTTGGCAGCCACAACCACATTGCCGCCGGGCTGCTGATGAAGGCGATCGGCGGCAACGCCAAAGAGCTCAAGGTGGTCGCCTTCAAGGGATCGGCCGAGGCCGTCACCACTCTGCTGGGCGGCCACATCGATCTGGTGACCACGGCCGCCGGCAATGCGGCCACACATGTCGCTTCCGGCAGAATGCGGCTGGTCGGTGTCGCCGCGCCGAAGCGCTTTCCCGGCGCGCTTGCGGCTGTCCCGACGTGGCAGGAACAAGGCGTCAATCTGGTATTCGGCGGCTGGCGCGGCATCATGGGCCCGAAAGGCCTGACGCCTGCCCAGGCCGGTTACTGGGAAGGCGTGCTGCGCAAGGCGACCGAAGCGCCGGAATGGAAAACCGATCTGGAGAAGAATTTCTGGTCGGATGATTTCGCCGCGGGCGAGCCGTTCAGGAAAGACCTGGCGCAGGATTACGCGGCGATGAAATCGGTATTGATCGAAATCGGCCTGGCTAAACAATGATTCGAAATGCGTGAATACGGAGTAAATTATGACTGCACCTGTTGTCCTAGTCGAGCACCCCGCTGAAGGCGTAGCGCTCGTTCGCATCAACCGCCCCGAAGTACGCAACGCGCTCAATCTCGAGGTGCGCAAACTGATCGCCCGCCATCTGACCGAACTGGGCGAGGACGACACGACGCGCTGCATCGTGCTCACCGGCAACGACAAGTCGTTCGCCGCCGGTGCCGATATCAAGGAAATGGCGGGGGCGGGCACGATAGAGATGCTCGCCCGCGGCACGCACAAGCTGTGGCGCACCATCGCCGCCTGCCCCAAGCCGGTGATCGCGGCGGTGAACGGTTTCGCGCTCGGCGGCGGCTGCGAGCTTGCGATGACCTGCGACATCATCATCGCCGGCGAATCGGCGAAGTTCGGCCAGCCCGAAGTCAAGATCGGCATCATTCCCGGCGGCGGCGGCACGCAGCGCCTGACGCGCGCCGCCGGCAAATACAAGGCCATGCGCTACATCCTGACCGGCGATCCGTTCAGCGCCAAAGAAGCTTTCGACATGGGGCTCGTCAGCGAAATCACGGCCGATGCCGACGTTGAAAAACGCGCGCTCGAAATGGCGCAGCAGATCGCGGCGCTCCCGCCGCTCGCGATCCTGCAGGCGAAAGAAGCGGTGCTGCGCGGCATGGATGCCTCGCTCGATACCGGCCTTGCGCTGGAAACCAAAGCGGCTCAGATCCTGTTCTCCTCGCAGGACCAGAAGGAAGGCATGGCCGCATTCATCGAGAAGCGCAAGCCGAAATTTTCCGGCCGGTAGGCGTTTGTCGGGCTTGGGATCGACAAACTCCTGAATTAAATGCCTCCTACAACAACGTCGTCCCGCCGCGACGAAAACCGCCGTGTCATGGCGCTCGTCGCGCTGTTCGCCGGCGCCACCGCCATCGCCACTTCGGCGCTGTTCGTCAAGGTCAGCGAGGCCGGGCCGGTTTCCACGGCGTTCTGGCGCGTGTTCCTGGCGTTGCCCTTTTTGTGGGCGTGGGCGCTGTTCGAGAATCGCCGGCAGCACTTCGAAAATTTCACCTGCGAACGGCGCCTGATGATTTTCGCCGGTCTTTTTTTCGCCGGCGATCTGGCGATATGGCATTGGTCCATCGTGCTGACCTCGGTGGCCAATGCGACGCTGCTCGCCAACCTAGCGCCGATCTTCGTCACGCTCGCCGCCTGGCTGCTGTTCCGCAAGAACCCGACCGTGTTGTTTATCGTCGGCATGATGACGGCGCTGGCCGGCATGGTAGTACTGCTTGGCGGCGATTTCAGGCTGGGCGGCAGGGCATTGGTGGGCGATGCGCTGGGCGTGGTGACGGCGATGTTCTACGCCGGATATCAGTTGACGGTGACGCGCCTGCGCGGCACAGCCTCCACGGCAAGCATCATGGCGTGGAGCGGTGTCGTCACGGCCGCGGTCTTGCTGCCGCTCGCGCTTGTCTCGGGCGAGCAATTCTTTCCCGTCTCGGCGATAGGCTGGATCAAGCTGTGCGGGCTGGCGCTGATCGCGCAGGTTGCGGGGCAAAGCCTGATCGCCTACGCGATGGCGCACCTGCCGGCGACGTTTTCCTCGGTGGGATTATTGCTGCAGCCGGTCATGGCGGCGCTGTTTGCCTGGGTGCTACTCGGCGAAGCCGTGGGCGCGATTCAACTGCTGGGCGGCATTTTGGTGCTGATCGGCATCCGTATTGCGCATCAGGCCGGGCGGGGCCGATGAGCGATGCCAGTCAAAAGCCGTTGAGATGGATTGCAACACAGGTATGACTTGCAATACCCTACGCACGCAATATAATAAGCGGTTGTTTTTATTGAATAAATAATTGGGCTTGTTCCAATTATTCTCGTAACACAACTTCAGAACTTCACCGCCATCACCCATGACGAAATCCTTCGCACAACGCATCGCCGCAATGAACGCGATGTACAAACTCCCCGCCAACGACCGCCCGACGCTGCCCGCGGACGCCGTCGACCGATTGACCAAATTCAAGGCCACCCTGCTCGACGAAGTGCATGAAATAGACGAAATCGTCGAGCTTGCAAAAAACGGCGGCGCTCCGGCCGACATTGCCGTTGCCATCGCGGACGTCCTGGGCGACATCATGGTCTACTGCCGCTCCGAGGCATTGAAGTACGGACTGCCTCTGGAAGAAGTGCTGGACATCATCATGGACAGCAACGAGAGCAAGCTCGATGCCAACGGCAACCCGATTTACGACGTGAACGGCAAGTTTCTCAAGGGGCCGGACTACTGGAAGCCGGAGCCGAAGATCAAGGCGCTGCTGGAAGAGCGCGGCGTTATGGTCGCGACGTAAGAAAAGAAATGGGGCGCCGTCCCTGTCGTCTTCTGCTTTCTTTGTGGAGCAACAACCACCATTGCGGGATAAATATGAATCCTATTGAAGAGATCGAGTTCCTACATGCGGTACACAAGAACGCGCCCATTGACTTGCATTCCGACATTTTGTTCGGCAACCTGAAGGTGGCGGATCTCCCGTTTCTCGATCTATACCGGGAGTGCATGGCCAGCACCAATACAGGCGCTTTGGGCTGGAAAGTGTTTCGGAGGATTCAGCGGGCGTTTCATTTGGGACGCTACGTGAGGTATGCCGCCAAGCTGCCCGGCAACAAGATCGAATGCGGTGTGTGCACCGGGTTTAGCGCCTTGATGTCCTGCAAGATACTCGGCCGACTGTCACATGAATTCAATGGAGCAGGTTTTTATTTGTGCGACAGCTTCGAAGGTTTAAGCCAGCCCGTGGAAAAAGACTATATTGAAGTCATTGGGCCCGACGGCAACGCAAACAAATACAGCACGCACAGCAAGGGGCATTTCGCCGTGGACGATGCGACGGTGGCCAGCAGGTTCTCTGAATATCCGGGAATTACCCTGGTGAAGGGCTGGATTCCGGAGGTATTAGCCCAATTGCCTGAAACCAAATGGTCGTACGTCCATATCGACGTGGATCTTTACGAGCCGACATTGGCCTGCCTGAATTATTTCTACCCGAGATTGGTAAATGGCGGAGTAATATTGAACGATGATTTTGGCTCTCCCTTGTTTCCCGGGGGCGGGAAGTCATGGAAAGACTTTTTTGAAGCGCGGGGTGGCGCTTATGTGGTGCTGGACACCGGGCAATCTGTTTACATCAAAACCTGAGCGTTTCTCCGAACTTCGCCTGGCGGCCTTATCAGCAGGAACAAAATGTCTGCTGACGGGGCGTCCCCTGTATCTATAAGGAGAATTACCGTGTCTGCACTGGAAACGCACGCCGGCGGCATGCCGGCGCCGGCAGGAACCTTCGTCTACGTCTCTAACGCCGCGGACGGCGACATCGGCACCTACGGCATGCAGCCCGACGGCGCGCTGCAGCCTGGCGCGCGCGTCAAGGCCGCGGACGTCGTCGGCCCTATGACCGTGAGCCCGGACCGGCGCTTTCTCTACGCCGCGGTGCGCTCCAAGCCGTTTTCGGTGCACGCCTATGCGATAGCCCCCGGCACCGGTGCGCTGGCGCCCCTGTCGGTATCGCCGCTGGCGGAGAGTTTCCCGTACATATCGCTCGACAAGACCGGGCGCTACCTGTTCGGCGCGTCGTACCAGGGGCACCTGATCAGCGTCAACGCGGTCGGCAGCGACGGGCGCGTAGCCGCCGCGCCGCTGCAGGTGATCCCGGTGGGCCGCAACGCCCACTCGATCCGCATCGACGAGAGCAACCGGTTCGTCTACGTTCCCACGCTGGGCAGCGACCAGATCTTCCAGTTCGCTTTCGATGCGAAGTCCGGACGGCTGTCCTCGAACACGCCCGCGGTCGCGCAGTTGCAACCGATGACCGGGCCGCGTCACTTCGTCACCTCGGCCGACAACCGGTTCCTGTATGCGCTGAGCGAATTGCTGGCCACGGTGACCACCTTCGCGCTGGACGGCAAGACCGGCCTGCTGAGCGAAATCGACTCGGCATCGGGGCTGCCGGCCGGCACGAGGCTCGTGCCCGGCGCGCCGCGCGTCACCGGCGGCGAACCGAACGCCGCGCCGCCGCGCAACCGGGACAACGACATCTGGGCCGCGGACATCCACATGACGCCGAACGGCAGGTTCCTCTACATCACGGAGCGCACCGGCAGCACTCTGGGAGCGTTCAGCGTGAATGCGCAGACCGGCAAGCTGACTTACCTCGCCAGCACGCCCACCGAGAGCCAGCCGCGCGGATTCGCCATAGCTCCGAATGGCAGGTTCCTGGTCGCCGCCGGCGAAAAGTCGGACACGATTTCGGTCTATGCGATCGACCAGGCGAGCGGCGCGCTGTCGCTGCTGCAAAAATACCCCGGCGGAAAAGGCGCCAACTGGGTTGAGATCGTCAGTTTCGGCTGAGGCCGGAGCAGCCTGTCGGACTTGGCCTCATTCACCGAAACGGATAGTGTTAACGGATCGCCGCTAACCGACGCTTCGACGACAGGCTGCTTAAGAAAGAAACTTTGCGTGTCGCATCCCCGTGTTGGCCGGAACAAACGTCATTCGCATGGCGTTCTTTCATCCCATTCTTTATTTTTTCAATTTAGGAGCTTGTCGAACCCAAGTCCGACAAACTCCTAGAGGCTCACCAAACCGTAGTAATTTCCTTAAGCTTGCGCAGCTTCGAGTCCGATGTCACCAACGGGGCGCGGTGCAAGAGAGCGGTGGCCGCGATCAACCGGTCCGCCGGATCGCCATGCGAAAACGCATCCGATTGCGCCAAGACCGCGACCTCGGGCGTGATCGGCAACACATGAAGCCGCCGCGCGGCGATCAGGTCGTCGAGGAACTGCCGCGCATCCATGCCGGGATCGAGGCGGTCGCGGGCGACAAGCATGGCGATCTCCCACAGGCTGATGTCGCAGCAGGCGAGTTCGCGCGTCGCGGCGGCGAGGTCTATGGCCTTGCGGGCGCGGGCCGAAAGGCGCGCCGGGTTGAGCGCGTCGTAGACCAGCGCATGAGTGTCAAGAATGATCACGTTCCGCGTCCCATGCTGCGCCAGTCGGGCTGAGGACGTCGCCGATGCGGCAGTGCTTGCGCGCGGCGAGCAGGCGCGCGCGGGCCTGCTCGTGCGTATCGATTTCGGCCACGATGCGCGCGATCACTTTCCCGCGCGACGTGACCTCGATCTCCTTGCCCTTTTGCGCCTCGGCCAGGTAGGCGGGCAGGTTCTGGCGCAGTTCGGTGACGTTGACCTTGGGCATGGCGTACTCCTTTATGTACAGATCAAGTGTACAGAGTACCGCTGGCGATGTAAATGGCGCTTACGGCGTGGTCGAATCCGGGCTTCTACCACGGCTGCGCGCGCAGCCGTGGAAAACGAGGCGAGGGCGAAAAGAGTAGAATTACGGCGGCATCGGAATCTGAATTTTCCATTTTCGCGGGGTGAGGACAACATGCGCAAATACCTGCACATCAATCTCGGGGACCGCTCGGTCAGGACGGAGGAATTGCACGGCGAGGAGATCGTGCGCGCGGGCCGGTACTACATCGCCAAGACCCTGCTCGAAAGCGGCGTCGCCAAAGTCGACCCGCTGTCCCCGGACAATCCGCTGATCTTCTCCGCCGGGCCGTTCGCGGGCACCAACTTCTCCA
>CAYIRZ010000028.1:0-15249 GCA_964365845.1 uncultured Streptomycetaceae bacterium | reverse complement strand
CCAGCGACGAGGCCTGCTCTTCGGTGCGCTGCGACAGGTCCGCGTTGCCCGAGGCGATTTCCTTGGAAGCCGTGGTAATGGCATCGGTGCCGCCTCTGACTTCGCCCACGATCTTCCTCAGACTCTCGTTCATGCGCTTGAGCGCAGCCAGCAACTGCCCGGTCTCGTCCTTGGAGGTCACTTCAATATTGCTCGTCAGATCACCATCGGCCACCTTGTTCGCCAGCACTACCGCCGCGGCAAGCGGACGAGTGATCGACCGGGTAAGCATGTAGGCCATCCACGCTGCGAATACGACAAACAATCCGCCGAAGACCGCCAAGGCATTAAGAGAGCGCTCGGCCTTGACCTGGGCCTCGTCATGTTCCGCCTGCTGGGCTTGGGCATAACCCGCGATAAACGCCTGGACCGCGCCTTCATAGGCCTTCAGCGCCGGGGTGAATTTGGCGTCATATGCTCCCGCCGCGGCCGGGTCTCCGGCACGCTTGAGCTTGAGCAGTTCGTCGCGCGAGGCGATATAGGTTTTACGTACGTCGCCCACGTTTACGAACAGCTTTTTCTGCGCTTCGCTCAGCGGCGATGCCTCGATCCGCTTCTGCACCGCGCTAATGCGCGCGCTTGACTCCTTCATGGCCGGCGCCAGCTTGTCGCTGAGTTCGCCGTCGTTACTTTTCAGAATCGAAACCGTGCGCGCAGCGTTCACCGCCGTTTGTTCCTGCCATTCGGCAAGCGACATTCTCATCGCAATCCGGTCGGGTACCGCATTGACCTGGCCGCGCAACTCGATGATTTGCCACCCGCCGAGTGCCGAGATACCGGCCACAATCACGCCAAGCAGGATAAAAACCAGAGAAATCCGCTTGCTTAAATTCATCCGAAATAACATTTTCGCTTTCCCGTTTATACTCTGATCGATTATCTGAAAATTCAGAGTCGACACGGTTAATCAATGCGCCATGGCGTCCATCAGCGCCATGTCGCTGCCGGTCATCAGTTTCTCGATGTCCACCAGGATCAGCATGCGCTCCTCCACCGTGCCCAGCCCCGTGATGTACTGGGTGTCGAACGACGAGGAGAAATCCGGCGCCGGCTTCATCTGCTCCGGCGACAGCGTGATCACGTCCGACACGCTGTCCACCACCATCCCGACTATCCGCCCCGCCACGTTCAAAATAATCACCACCGTGAACTGGTTGTATTCGGCGCTGCCGAGATTGAACTTGATGCGCATGTCCACGATCGGCACGATGATGCCGCGCAGATTGACCACGCCCTTGATGAACGCCGGGGCGTTGGCGATATGAGTCACCGCCTCGTAGCTGCGAATCTCCTGCACCTTCAGAATCTCGACCCCGTATTCTTCCTGGCCGAGAGTGAAGGTCAGGTATTCGTTGCTGGCCTGCGCGGCCACCGCGGCCGACGCCATTGCATCGTGTGATGCTGCTGTCTGCATGATATGTTTTCCCTTCTTACCTAAAATTACGACCGGATATCCGTCAAATTTGAGCCGGCTCTGCTGCGTGCCCTGCTCACGCTGCCTCGGCCATCGCTGCCTGCACCTCGCGCCCGATCGCCACCGCATCCAGTATCAACGCCACCTTGCCGTCACCCATGATGGTGGCGCCGGAGACACCCTGCACACGCCGGTAGTTGGTCTCCAGGCTCTTGATCACAACCTGGTGCTGACCGACCAGCGCATCGACAAACATCGCGGTCTTCCGGCCTTCGGCTTCGAGAATGACGAGAATGCCCTTGTTCACCTCGGTCACCTCGGGCCGGATGTTGAATACCTCATGCAAAGCCACCACCGGCAGATATTCGCCGCGCACATGGACCAACCGCCCGCGTCCGCTGACAGTCTTGATGTCGGCGGCTGCCGGCTGCAATGATTCGACGATGTAGGTCAGCGGCACGATAAAGAGTTCTTCACCAACCGATACCGACAGCCCATCGAGAATGGCGAGCGTGAGCGGCAGACGGATTGCGATGCGCGTGCCCTCGCCGGCGGTGCTATTGATCTCCACCCTGCCGCCCAGGGCCTGGATGTTGCGTTTGACCACGTCCATGCCCACCCCGCGGCCGGACACGTCGGTGACCACTTCCGCGGTGGAAAAACCCGCCTCGAAAATCAGTTGCCATACTTCCTGATCGGGCATGGTGTCGGATACCGCCATCCCGCTTTGGCGGGCCTTGGCCAGGATCTTTTCGCGGTTAAGCCCGTTGCCGTCGTCGCTGACTTCGATAATGACGTTGCCGCCCTGGTGGAAGGCGCGCAGCGTGATCGTTCCTTTGGCTGGCTTGCCGGCAGCTTCGCGTGCCGCAGGCAGTTCGATGCCGTGATCGAGGCTGTTGCGCACCAGATGCGTCAGGGGATCGGCGATTTTTTCGATCAGGCCCTTGTCGAGTTCGGTGCCTTCGCCGACCGTTTTGAGCTCGACCTGCTTCGCGAGCTTGGCCGCAAGGTCGCGCACCACGCGCGGGAAGCGGCTGAAAACAAAGGAAATCGGCATCATGCGGATCGACATCACCGCTTCTTGCAGGTCGCGCGTGTTGCGTTCCAGCTGACCGAGGCTGTTCAGCAGATTTTCATAGAGTACAGGATCGACCTGCGACGCGGTCTGCGCCAGCATCGCCTGCGTGATAACCAGTTCGCCGACCAGATTGATCAACTGATCGACTTTGTCGATGCCGACGCGAATCGAGGAGGTTTCCGCCTGGCCCGCTACCGCCACCTTGTCGCTGTCGCGGCGGCCGGTTCTGGCGACCGGGACATCCGGACTGTCGCTGGCGCGCCGCCCGGGGGATCTGGATTCGGGCGCAGCCTTTGGTATTTCGGCGGCATTAGCGGCCGACGGCTGTGCCGCTGCCGCCCGCGGCGAGGCCTGGTTTGCAGTCGCGTCGCCCGCAGGCGGAACAATCGCCTCATATAACTTGCCGAAAAAGGCATCATCCGTGCCGGCTGCTTCATTTCCGGCCGGAACCGGCACCGGTTGAAGCACGGAAACGGATTCGCTTTGAGGCGAAACATTAGCCGGCGCGCTGGCGGGTTCAACGCCATCCTGCGCCTCTATCTTCAGATGCGCAGGATCGACCGTGAAGGCCAGCGCCTCCCAGACATCATCCTCGCTCGCCTTGGTGACAAGCTGAAGTTTATATTGCGCCTTGGCGTCTTGCGGCGCGCCCTGTGGTGGCGACTGCAGTACATCCAGCCTGCCGAATCCCGCAAGATTGGACAGCAGACGCTCGACATTCGGCGTACTGCCATTGGCGGCACACACCGCAAATTCGATACGGAAAATTTTCTGCCCTGATGCGGGCGTGGTTTGTGGGGCCGGCCCGGCCTGCGGCGCCGGCATCATTTTCGGAGCAGGCGCGGCGGAATCGTCCTGTCCGGCGAGCTGTTTCAGCGTTTCACACACCGCCGCTGCCCCCGCTGTATCAGCGACACCATCGCCGCTGTGAGCAGCAAGTTGAGTCTTCAAAACATCGCCCGCCCGCAGGAATGCGTCGACCATTTCATTTCGCAGCGCCAATTCGCCCTTGCGCAGCCTGTCCAGCAGCGATTCCAGCACATGGGTTATTTCGGTCATGTCGGTAAAGCCGAAGGTTCCGGCGCCCCCCTTGATCGAATGCGCGGCGCGGAAAATCGCGTTGAGATCTTCCTGACTGGGTGCGGCTATATCCATGCTGACCAGCAGCGTTTCCATTTCCGCCAGGAGTTCCGATGCTTCTTCAAAGAACACCTGGTAGAACTGGCTCATGTCGATGCTCACATGCGGCCTCTTTTTTCAGTAAACAGTAAGAATACGCGGCAGACTAACAGTCAGCCGTTGCGGTCGAACCCGGAAAAAGAGAGCTAATCCGGGCGCAATTCCGAAGCCAGGCAATCTTCCCGACGCGGCCTTGATCTGTTGGAGTAAAACCACGCCACACGTTCAACGCATGACCCTGGCAACGACATCGAGCAGCCGGGCCGGATCGAACGGCTTGACCAGCCAGCCGGTGGCGCCGGCCGCCCGGCCCTGGGCCTTGGCCGCGTCGCTCGATTCCGTGGTCAGCATCAGGATCGGCGCGGTCTTATAGCGCGCCAGACCGCGCAGAGACTTGACCAGGGCCATGCCGTCCATGCGCGGCATATTGACGTCGGTCAATATCAGGTTGACCTCGTGGCTCTGCGCTTTTTCCAATCCATCCACGCCGTCCACCGCTTCGACCACCTCATAACCCGCGCTCTTCAAAGTGAAGGACACCATTCCCCGGATAGAGGCAGAATCATCAACCGCGAGAATCGTCTTCGCCATATTCGTTACTCCTCTGTTGCCCGAAACAAAGCTCTGCGCCCGTCCCGTGCGGTCCTAAAATAATTCGACATCGCCCGTCTCCATGCCGTGCTGCACTACCGGCTTGCTGCGCGGAAACTGGATAATTTCGGCCATCGTTCTTGTCACGGCCTGATGCGCATGCCCATGGCCATCGGTCATGCCCGTGCCGCCGTCGGCCGGCCACGAAGCCCCCGTCCCGGTGGCTTCGCCGATCCGCTCCAGTGTCGATTCCAGTGCGGCCAGGCGACCTTTGGCATGGGCCAGAAGTTGCGTGGTCAGATCCTGGAACTGCAGCGATCTGACTATTCTGTTGACTTCCAGCTCGATTTGATCGGCAATCACCGCCTGCTGCGCCAACATCAACGGCAAAGACGATCCCTGATTCACTGCAGCCTGGTCGGTACCGTCTGCAATGGGATGCTGCTGCCGCGGCGGTCTGCCGGCTTCAGCCATCTCGTGCGCGGCGGCCAGTTCCCCAGCCAGTTTCTGCTGCACGCGTACCAGGTTGTTAATGTTGGTGAACCCGGTAAGCAGCAGCGCTCCCGCGTCACCCACCAGGTTTTCCACTTGAGATAAATCGGACTGAATCTCCCCCAGATAGATGCCCAAGCCGGAATTGCGAAAAATTCTCATCGTATGCGAGGCCTTATTCATATTCTGTCGCTCTAACGGCATCGTGCTCGCCCCCGTCGATCACATCCGTGACGCAACTTTCGGCGGCGCGGCGGCGGCAGGCTGCAATGCGGTTCGAACAATGTGTTACTCAAGCTGAGTTAACGGCAAGGGCGGGAAGCAACTTTAGGAAATGAGGAAAAATGCCTGTGGCGCGGCGGTGCTTCCCTGGGAAACTACCGGGGTTTACTGCAAGCGGTCTGCCCACTATTTCACAAGGTGAGATCGCGTCTAAGCAGCGCGGCCAAGGCCGTTCGCCCATTCCGCCGCCTCCAGTTCCGCCGTGGTAAATCGAGCCGGCGTGAAATCGGGCAAGTCACGCAGCATGCATGAGACGGCCGACAGATCGTTGGCCTCTTTTTTCTCGATCAGCAGGAGCAGGCTTCCCAGAGCTCCCTGGCGGGTCAGCAACGCCGATTTCACCTCGTCGGCAAGATTGAGTTCGCCGACGACTTTGGACATCTGCAATCCAAGCACGGCATCCAGCAGCGATAATATGCCGGCCATGAATGCGCGGTCATGATATTTCACGTCGCTGGCGCGCTGCCCCCGTGCCAGGGTTTCCATCCATTTTCCCCGCGTGGCGGCCATCAGCATCAACGGGCTCACCAGCCGCGCGCCAGGCCGGCCCAGGGTGTACAGCAGCAATTGCACCCATTTTTGCAGCTGACTTCTGCCGAGAATCATGATGCATTGCCGCAGGGAATCGATTTTTTGCGGCAGACCACAGGCCGCTGAATTAACGATGCGCATCAGGTTGTACACGAGATGCGGATGCCGTTTGAACTCCAGTTCGATTTCAGTCAGTTCGGCGTCACCCAGAATCAACGCCAGAAGCCGGAGCAGCGCCATTTCGGACGGTTCCGCGCGCTTCCCCGACACGATTTCAGGCTGGGCGAAATAATATCCCTGGAACAACTGGAAACCGAGCGCCATGCAGCGCTCGGCCTGTTTTCTACTCTCGACTTTTTCAGCCACCAATGACAATGGCCAGGGCTTGAGCGCGTTGACGATGTCCGGCAGCGCAGCCCAGTCAATCTGCATCAGGTCGATTTTCACCACGTCGACCAGAGGCAACAGTGCCTTGACCCGGTCATTCACTTCGGTCACGTCATCCAGCGCCAGACGATATCCCAGCCGCCTGAGTTCGTCACAGCGTTTGATAACATCATCATTAGCCTCCACCGTTTCCAACAGCTCCAGCACCACCTGCTTGCAGGGCAGCACACCGAGCAGGTCGCTCATCAGCAACTCGCTGTCAATATTGATGAATCCGCGATAAGGTCCGAGGGTGTTTTGAATACCGAGCTCGCTGAACGCGTTGGCGATGACGCTTGCGGTGGCGGCAATGCCGCTGGCGGCGTTTGCACCAGCGCCATATCCCGACCGGAACAACAACTCGAATGCGACGAGTTCCTGCTTGCGATCGATGATCGGCTGCCGGCCCAGAAAGATGTCGCTGATGGCGGAGGTCTGCGGGCATCCGTCGGCCGCTTCGACCGCGACGGCGGCAGCCTGCGCCGTTCCGGGGTCGCCGACCTCGTGGTCGTCGAACCGCAACACACTATTTATCAGCATGGGCCAATTTCCGATCCGTCTCTATCCAGTTGCCGGCGATCAAGGTCCTCTCTCCTGTTTATGCCAAAGCCAGAGCACCATGATCAGTCCCTATTAGCGGCATTAAATGCATTTTCTTTATGACATGTCGCGGTAACGTGGGTAAACTTCTTCATCGGTTCCTAGGAGCTTGTCGGACTTGGGTCCGACAAGCTCCTTAGGCCGTTTTCCTGTGCATGAACAATCGCTCTCGATCACCCTATAAAAGCCGGAGCATGAATGTCTAGCGGGATCACGAACGATGCGGCCGGCGGCTGGAAGACGCTGAATGTCTGGCGCCACTGGCGTGCATCGTTCCGCCGTGCGCGGCCGAGCCGGCTGGTGGTGCTGCTCGGTGTAGTCGCCATCATGACGTTTCTGGGTTTTGCGGGAGTTTCGCTCTGGTATCTGCACACGCAGGCGCTGGCCGAAGCGGAGCGCGAGTTGGCCAACCTCAGCAGCACGCTCTCGGAACAGACGGCACGGGCATTCCGGGGCATCGACCAGATCGCCCGTGCCGAACAGAAGCGATTGAACGAGGAAAGCAAATGGTCTGCGGATCCCCGGGAAACACATGACCGGCTGAGCAGGAGCATCCTCGGCATACCCCAGGTTTCCGGAGCATTTATCGTCAACAGCGAAGGGAAAGTAGCGCATTCGGCCTATTCCTTCCCTCCCCCCAACCTATTCGCCGGAGACCGCTCGTACTTTCTGGCGCATCGCAACTCGCCCGCCGCGGAACCCTACATCAGCGAGCCCGGGGAAAGCCGCGTGCTCGGAGGTTGGAATTTATGGCTGAGCCGGCGCCTGGAGAAACCGGGCGGGAAATTCGCGGGAGTCATCGTAATCGGCATATGGCAGCGCTATTTCGAAGAACTGTATCACTCGATCGATCTCGGGATGGGCGCCACGATGGCACTGTACCGCGACGACGGCACATTGCTGGCGAGTTATCCGGTCAATGCCGCCGCCGGAGGCCGGGCCTACAGCCATGTGGCTGCCTTTGCCTCGGCTTCAACGAGCCCTGCCAGCGGCCTGCTCCGTAGCGCGCGGGGACCCCACGGCAAATCACGTTTTTTCATTCTCCGCAGGATAGGTGGTTTTCCTCTGGTCATCGAGGTTTCCGCCAGCGAGAGCGCGGCGCTCGCCGCATGGCGCGAATCGGCGTGGATCATCGGCGGCGGCGCCCTGTTTGCCACGATGCTGCTGGCGCTTCTGATGGCGATGCTCATACAGCAGTTCAGACGACGCGAACGGGACCAGGAAAGGCTGCGCCAAAGTGAAACGTTGCTGCACGAAGCCCAGCGCATAGCCCATGTCGGGTCCTGGTCGTACAGCCGCATCGGCCGACGCACGGACTGTTCCCAGGAAACCTACCGCATTCTCGGCTTTGACCCGACGGCAGCGGCGTCCCCGGGCGATATTTCGCAGTCCGTGCATCCGGATGACAGGCGATTGCTGCTGCACGCCATGTCCACCGCATTCAAAGGGGGGCGCGTCGACGTCGAATTGCGCGTAGTGCGCGGTCTGCGCGGCACGCAGTGGGTGCAATTCAGGGCGGAGCCCGCGTTCGACGCGCACGGCAGGATCGATTCGCTGCGCGGGACGGTGCTGGACATTACCGAGCGCAAACGAGCGGAGTCGTCGCGCGCGCAACTTGCCAATATCGTCGAATCGGCCGAGGACGCGATAACCAGCCTGTCACTGGATGGCAGAATCCTGTCATGGAACCGGGGAGCGGAGCACCTGTACGGTTACGCCGCCACCGAGGTGCTCGGAAAAAGCAGCAGCGATTTGCTGCCGCCGGACCAGCACGCCGATACCCGCCGCTTGCTGGAGCTGGTCCAATCCGGACAAAGCGTCGAGCACTATGAAACCGTGCGCCGCACCAAAGACGGAAAAACCATTTACATTGCATTGACGGTCTCGCCGATACTCGATGAGCATGATCGCATCGTTGCCGCTTCGATGATCGCGCGCGACATGACGGCTCGCAGGCATGCGGAGGAAGCGCGGCAGGCAGCCGATGAGCGGCTGCAACGCATTACGGCAAATGTGCCGGATGTGGTGTTTCAGTTCAGGCGTTCTGCCGGGGGCTCGTTCAGTTTTTCTTTCGTCAGCGAGCGCATCCATGATCTCTACGAGGAACGCGCTGCCGACGTCCTCGACAACCACATGCGGCTGTTCAGCCTCGTCCCGCGGGATCACCGGCGCGCATTGGCAAAATCAATGCTGAAATCGATGCGCAGCGGCGAGCCCTGGACGTTCGAGACCCTGATCCGGTGCAAGAGCGGCAAGCGTAAATGGGTGCGCGGCCAGGCCTCGATAAGTTTCGGCAGCGACGGTTCGACATTCTGGGACGGCGTGTTGAGCGATATCACTCTTCAGAAACGCGCGGCGATCGATATTCTCACCATCAACGAAAAACTGGAACAGCGGGTCGCGGAACGCACCCGGCAACTGGAAGCGATCAACAAGGAACTGGAGGCGTTCAGCTATTCGGTATCCCACGATCTGCGCGCGCCGCTGCGCTCAGTGGAAGGCTTCAGCCGGCTGCTGCAGCAAAAATACGGCCACGACCTGGATGACACCGCCAACGATTATTTGAACCGTGTTCAGCGCGCCAGCCAGCGCATGAACAATCTGGTCGACGATCTTCTGAAACTGGCCCAGATCAGCCGCAGTGAAATCAAGAGCGGAGCCGTCGATCTGAGCACCGTGGCGCGGGGAATAATCAGCGAACTGGCGGACACCGCGCCGGACCGCGTTGTGGACATCGATATCGAGGACGGCATCGTCGCCCATGGCGACTCCCGGCTGCTCCGTATCATGCTGGAGAATTTGCTGGGCAATGCCTGGAAATTCACTCAAAAGGTAGCACACCCGCGCATCTCGTTTGGAACAATCATGCAAGACGGTAAGAAGGTGGTGTTCGTGCGCGACAACGGGGCAGGCTTCGAGATGGGGCGTGCCCACAAATTGTTCGGTGCGTTCCAGCGGCTGCATCGGGCAACCGATTTCGAGGGCACCGGCATCGGGCTCGCCACCGTGCAACGCATTATTTCACTGCATGGCGGGCGGGTATGGGCGGAAGCCGCCGTGGGCCAGGGCGCGACTTTTTACTTTACGCTATGACCCACGCCAGCGCCGGGGTCGTGGAAAACCGGACCCGGTCACCCATCCGGGGCGACGCCAGAATCGCAATGCCCGGTCTGATCCGGGTTAATGATTCGTGTATGATTGATGAGGCCTCGCTAGGGTTCCTGCCTGAACGCTGGTTGCGGCATATAGACTGCGGCCTCCGCTGATTTGCCGCGGACGGATGGGAAGTTGCATGCGGACAATCAGTGACACGCCAGATCGCGGAGCGGGGAATCCTGACCCTCAGGAGGGCCGGGACAACGTATTTTCCACGCTCGGCGTTGGCCGTGCTTCGCTGCTTGCGACGCTAATCATCGTCCTGGTCGTCGTAAAAGTTTTTCCATCGCCGCACATCTTCGAAAATCCCGCGGCCTATCTGCCCCTCCATACCGCCATGGAGATTTTCGCCATCGTCGTCTCGATGCTGATTTTCGCCGTGGGATGGCATGCCTATGGCAGAGAACGGGCCGGAAACATCGTGCTTATATCCTGCGCGTTCCTCGCCGTCGGCCTCCTGGATATTGCCCATGCCCTGTCCTACCCCGGAATGCCTGATTTCGTCACGCCCAACAGTCCCGGCAAGGCCATCCATTTCTGGCTGGCGGCCCGCTGGCTGGCGGCCTTCGCCCTGCTGACGGCGGCGTTTCGTTCCTGGCGGTCATTTGTTTCATACCAGGCCAGGTGCTGGCTCCTCGCCGCCGCCTTTGCAGTCACTGCGCTGGTTTACTGGCTGGGGGTATTTCATCTGGACAAACTGCCCGACACCTTCATCCCCGGCCAGGGACTGACCCCGTTCAAGATAGGGTCTGAATATGCTCTAGTAGCCGTTTACGCTCTGGTGGCGGCGGTTTTTTTCCGGCGCATGCGCACGGAAAATGCCGGCCACTGGCGCGACCTGTTCGCAGCGAGCTGCGTGTTTGCGCTCTCCGAACTGCTTTTCACCTTCTACGAAGACGTTACCGACATCTACAACCTGCTGGGCCATGTGTATAAGGTCATCGCCTACTTCCTGCTTTACAACGCGCTGTTCGCCCGGGGCATCAAGGAACCCTACCGGCAGCTGTATCGATCGCAGCTTGCCCTGCAGGAGGCCGAAAAATCCCTGTACCTTTTCGCCAAAGTATTCGAAAGCACCCAGGAAGGCATCATCGTCACGGATGCGTCCAACAGGATACTTTCGGTCAATCCCGCGTTCACCGATATCACCGGATATGTGCGGGACGAAGTCATCGGCAGGTTCCCGAGCATACTCAGTTCCGGGCAGCAGGACGAGGCGTTCTACCAGAGCATGTGGGCCTCCATCCACGGCACCGGACGCTGGCAGGGTGCGGTCTGGGACCGGCGCAAAAGCGGCGAGCTTTATTGCGAGTGGCTTTCCATCAGCACCGTGAAAAACGCGCGGGGGGAAATCGTCTACCACACGGCCATTTTTACGGACATCACCGAACGGAAGCAGACGGAACAAGCCTTGCGTGCCACCAATCAGCAGCTCGAAATGCTGATCCAGTCCTCGCCGCTCGCCATCTATACCCGCGATGTGAACGGACTCATTACGAGCTGGAACCCCGCAGCCGAGAAGCTGTACGGCTGGAAAGCGTCGGAAGCGCTGGGCCGGCTTCTGCCCTCCGTGCCCGAGGATCAGCGCGCCGCGTCGGACGGGCGGCGGATGCGGCTGCTCGCCGGCGAAGCCCCGTCCAGGCACGAGGTGCGCCGGCAACGGCGCGACGGCAGCCCGATCGACATCGATGCCTTCCTCGGACCGCTGCGCGACCCCACCGGAAATGTCACCGGGATCATCGCCGTGGTGGCCGACATCACCGAACGCAAGCGGGCCGAGTCTGCGTTGAGGGAAAGCGAGGAACGTTTCCGGGCCATTTTCGATTACGCGGGCATCGGTATCGCGATCCGGTCCGCGCACGACCGCCACCTTCCCTGGACACAGGTGAACGACCAGTTTTGCAAACTTCTGGGTTACACGCGGGAAGAACTTTTGGGACTCAGCACCGCGGATATCACCCCCCCCGATGAACTGGCGAGTGCGGTCAAGGACAACGAGCGCCTGCTGAGAGGCGAAATCGAAAACTACGTCCGCGAAAAGCGAGTCGTCCGCAAGGATGGGCGCAGCATCTGGGTCATTCTCGCGGTGGCCGCGCTGCCCGATGCCGAGGGCCGCCCCGGCAATGTCATCGCCGTCTATCAGGACATCACCGAACGCAAGCGGGCCCATGAACAGATTGTCAAGCTCAACGCCGAACTGGAACAGCGCGTGATGGAACGCACCCGCCAGCTGGAAGCCACCAACAGGGAACTCGAAGCTTTCAGCTACTCGGTGTCCCACGACCTGCGCGCACCGCTGCGGGGGATAGATGGCTTCAGCCGGCTGCTCTTGCAAGAGTACGGCGACCACCTGGACAAAACGGGAAGTGGCTATCTGCAGCGCATCCTCCGCGCCACCCGGCGCATGGGAGAGCTGATTGACGACCTGTTGGAATTGTCCAAGGTGGGCCGAATCCAGGCCAAGCCCGCACCGGTGGACTTGAGCCAGCTCGCGCGCTCGATACTGGCTGAGATCGGAGAACGTGACGCGGGGCACGCCGTTGTAACCGAAATCCAGGACGGCATCGTCGTCAATAGCGACCCGCGGCTGCTGCGCATCGTGCTGGAAAATCTGCTGGAAAACGCCTGGAAATTCACCCAGAAGGTACCGCACCCGCACATCTCGCTCGGAACGGCCACACAAGACGGCACGACAGTAATATTCGTGCGCGACAATGGCGCGGGCTTTGACATGGCGCATGCCCACAAATTGTTCGGCGCATTCCAGCGACTCCATCCGGCAACCGATTTCGAAGGTACCGGTATCGGGCTCGCCACCGTGCAACGCATTGTTGCGCGGCACGGGGGCCGGGTGTGGGCCGACGGGGCCGTGGGCCAGGGGGCGACTTTTTACTTTACGCTCTAGGAGTTTGTCGGACTTGTGTTCGACAAACTCCTATCCGGTAACACTACCCGTTCTGGTGAATGGGGGCCAAGTCCGACAGGCTGCTAGCGCCTTGAAATCCCGGAATACTCGACGCCAGACCGGATAACACCCCGCATCCATCTGTATTAAAGGTAATTATTTCAGGATTGCGGGACGGCGCCCGGTTTCCGTTTATTTATTGAGCAGCGCGCCCAACTCCAATATACTAAGCTCCTCGCGAAACCTATCTGCCCGAACCAAACCCGATGGAGTACAAGAAACTGCGCGTCCTGCTGATCGAGGACTCGCCAGACGACGCCGATCTGATCCTGGGCGAGCTTGCCGAAGGCGGTCTGAGCGTCGACAGCGCCCGGGTGGACGGCGCTGACGAAATGAAGGCGGCGCTGTCCAGTGCGGATTGGGATGTGGTCCTGTCCGACTATAACCTGCCGGGGTTCAGCGCCCAGGAAGCGCTCGAACTGTTGCAGGCCAGCGGCAAAGACCTCCCGTTCATCATTGTTTCCGGTTTCGTCGGCGACGAGGCCGCGGTGGCGATGATGAAGGCGGGCGCCCACGATTTCGTCATCAAGGGCAGCATGGCGCGACTCGTGCCGGCGGTAAACCGCGAGCTGTCCGAAGCCGAAACCCGCAGGCGATACGCGCTCTCCCGGACTGCCTTGCAGAAAAGCGAGGCCAGGTTCAGGGCCCTGGCCGCAAATATCCCCGGCATGGTTTTCCAGCTCCTGCTCGAAGACGGCGCCCTGCGTTTCCCGTACGTGAGCGAGGGTTGCCAGGGACTGTTCGGAATAAGCCCGCGCACGCTGCAGGACAACCCGGAATTGCTGCTCGATATGATCGTGACCGAAGACCGTCCCTCCTACATCGAGTCCCTGGACGCCTCGGCAACCCATCTGACCACCCTTGACTGGGAAGGGCGCGTCTGCATCGGACCGGAAAAGGAAATCAAGTGGATCAACCTGAAAGCCGGCCCCAGAAGAGGCTCCGGTAACGGCATCATGTGGGACGGCATCACCACTGACATCACCGCGGCCAAGATCGCCGAGATCAGGATCAAGCAATCCGAGCAGCAATTGCGCCAGCTTTCGTCGCACGTCGAAACACTCAAGGAAGATGAACGGGCCCGGGTTTCCCGGGAAATCCACGACGACCTCGGAGGCACCCTGACCGCCATAAAGATGGATCTGATGTCGTTTGCCAGCAGGCTGCCGCTGCGGTCCAAGGGATTGTCGACCAAAATCGCCGGTATCGACCGGCTCGTCGATCATGCGATCGAAGCATCGTTACGAATCGCGGCAGGCCTGCGCCCAGGCATTCTCGATTGCGGGATCGTTGCCGCCATCCAATGGCAAACCCGCGAATTCCAGGACCGCACCGGAATCAAATGCAAGATTCATGGCAATGAGGACGAAATCACACTGAGTTCGGACGCATCAATTGCGGTCTTTCGTATTTTCCAGGAAACGCTGACCAACATTTCCAAGCATGCAAGCGCGTCCGTGATCAACATTGAGATCAAGCAGGTCGACGGCCTGCTCCTGCTGGAAGTGAGCGACAACGGGCGCGGCATCCGTGACGTGGACCGTTCGAAACCGTCGTCGTTTGGAATTCGCGGCATGCTCGAACGATCACGCGAGTTCAACGGCCAGATCAAGATCACCGGCGTGCCTGGACGTGGAACGAAATTACGCCTCTGCGTGCCGCTTGGTTCACAGGATGCCAGCAACCAGGAGTTCGAACACCAGCATCGATTGTTTTAACGGAAGCGTCGCGTTTGCGGCCACGTTCGCCGCGGCGGCGTATAATAAGCCGGCAGAAAAAAAGGAACGAAACTTAAATGATTCGCGTGTTGATCACCGACGACCATGCCATAGTGCGGCATGGCCTGAAAAAAATACTCTCCGACACGGATGACATGTCGGTTACCGGCGAAGCGGACACCGGCGCGCAAGCCATCAAGTTCATACGTGAAATCCCCTGCGACGTGGTGCTGCTGGACATCTCGCTGCCCGACCGCAACGGGATAGAGGTTCTCAAGCAAATCAAGAAAGAACGGCCCAAACTCCCGGTTCTCATGCTGAGCATGCACACCGAGCGCGAATTCGCCGTGCGCGCGCTGAAGGCCGGGGCGTCCGGCTATCTCACCAAACAAAGCGCTCCGATGCAGCTCGTCGCTGCGATACGTCATGTCTTTTCGGGCAAGAAATACATTACCCCGAGTCTTGCGGAAGAAGTCGCCAACATGCTCTCCGGCGACTTTGAGCAGCCCGCGCACAAGGTACTCTCGGACCGTGAATACCAGACCCTGTGCCTGATTGCGTCCGGAAAAACCTTGTCCGGCATAGCATCCGAACTGTTACTGAGCCCCAAGACGGTGAGCGTATACCGCTCGAGAGTCCTTGAAAAACTGAAGCTGAGAAACAATTCAGAAATCACCCGCTACGCCATCAAGAATCAATTGGTGGAGTAGAGCCTGCCTCAATAATATCCACGTGTGCGACGGGGCAATGTGGGATGCAGTTCTAGGAGCAGAGTCCG
>CAYIRZ010000027.1:14444-15801 GCA_964365845.1 uncultured Streptomycetaceae bacterium | reverse complement strand
CGAGCAGCTTTTCTTCGGCGTCCTTGTCGCGGACATGCTGTTTCCACTCCGGCGGATCGCCTTGGGCCGCGGTCATGACGATGGCGCTCGCTTCGGGACCGATCAGCTCGTCCATCACCTGCTTGTAGAGCACGCAGCATTCGCGGTCGAACACCACCACTTGGGCTTTGAAGCCGTTGGGTTCCACCTTAGTCTGGTAGTGCGTGACCATGTGCTGCACCACGGCGCGGATGCGCTCGGGATTCTTAACCAGCACGGCCATCTTGGCGGCACGCTTGGCGAGATCGTCGCGGTCCTGTTCCGAGAGTTCGCCGGTGATCTGCGCGAACGCCTCGTCGATGGCAGCACGGTCGATCTTGAGCCGGATCGCCGGCGCCTCGAAATGCAGCGGCAGCGTCGCCTTGTCGCGGATCGAATCCTGGAACGAATAGCGGCTCATGTAGCCTTTTTCGTCCTCGTCGGCGCCAAAAGCCCAGAAGGTGTTGCGGTCGGCGCGGTTGATCGGCGTGCCGGTGAGGCCGAACAGGAAGGCGTTGGGCAGTGCCTCGCGCATCTTGCGGCCGAGGTCGCCTTCCTGCGTGCGGTGCGCTTCATCCACCATCACGATGATGTTGCTGCGTTCGTTCAGTCTGCCGCCGGCCTCGCCGAACTTGTGGATGGTGGTGATTAGCACCTTGCGCACATCCTGCCCGAGCAGCTCCTGCAATTCCTTGCGCGTGGCGACGCCGACCATGTTGGGCACGTCGGCGGCGTTGAAAGTGGAGGTGATCTGGGTATCGAGGTCGATGCGATCCACCACGATCATCACCGTCGGGTTGCCCAGCCGCGGGTGCAGCCTCAGCTTCTGCGCCGCGAACACCATCAGCAACGACTTCCCGCTGCCCTGGAAATGCCAGATCAGGCCTTTCTTCGGATAGCCGGCTATCACGCGCGCCACGATCTTGTTGGTGGTCTCGTATTGCTGGTATCGGCATATCACCTTGATTCTACGGTGTTTTTTGTCGGTGGCGAAAAGGGTGAAATACTGCAGAATGTCGAGCACCACCTCAGGCCGCAGCATGCTCGCGACGGTGGCGCGCACGTGGTGGAGTTGGCCTTCGTCCTGGTTGTCATCGTCACGCCACGGCCCCCACATGTCGATCGGCATGCGGATCGAGCCGTAGCGGAAGCAGCGGCCCTCGGTGGCGAAGGAGAATACATTCGGCACGAACATCGCCGGCACTTCGCGCTCGTAAATCTGGTTGATCTGGAACGCGCCGTCGAACCACGTCACCGCCCTGCGCGTCGGCGTCTTGGCTTCGGCAATCACCAGCGGCAGGCCGTTGACCACGAACACCACGTCGAAGCGTTTCTCGAT